>DYLC01000033.1 GCA_020722285.1 Desulfobulbus propionicus
GGATTTTTTTTGTTGTAAAAATTTTTTGAAAGCATGTTAAAATACTTGGCTATTCATACTAATGAAGGAGAAAACAAATGGCAGGAGATAAGGTTATTCATGTTACCGATGCAGGTTTTGATGCAGAAGTTTTGAAGTCAGACAAGCCAGTGCTTGTGGATTTCTGGGCTGCATGGTGTGGCCCATGCAGGGCTATCGCCCCTGTAATTGATGAACTTGCAAATGAATATGATGGTAAGGCTAAGATCACCAAGATAAATGTGGATGAAAATCCGGTAACCCCTGGCAAGTTTAATATCCGGGCGATTCCTACCATGATCATCTTTAAGGGTGGCGCGGTGGTAGACCAGATCACAGGCGCTGTTGGCAAGGCTACCATCCAGTCAGCTTTGAACAAGGCAATAGGCTAACATGGGAATTGAAAGAGCGGATGTCCTGATTCTCGGGGCAGGGCCTGCTGGCATGGCTGCTGCCCTTTATGCTTCACGTGCAAAGCTTGACACCTTGTTCGTAGAGCGGCTCAGCCCTGGTGGGCAGATGCTCTGGACTCACTGGGTGGAAAATTATCTTGGGTTTCCTGACGGCATTCAGGCATTTGAGCTTGTGGATAAGATGGCTGAGCATTGCCGCAAGTTTGGCATACGGGAGATGTCCGGAGAAGCCACTGCCATAAATGGCGATGCGAAAAGCGGTTTTGAAGTCGTATTTGCAGGTGATATCTCTGTAAGGTGCAGGGCTGTCATTATAGCCACAGGCGCAAGTCCCAAGAGGTTGGATGTGCCTGGCGAGGTAGAGCTTACAGGCAAAGGCGTGTCTTACTGCGCTACCTGTGATGGGGCGTTTTTTAGGGATCAGGTGGTTGCAGTTATTGGCGGTGGCGATACTGCCATTGAGGAGGCTTTGTTTCTGACACGTTTTGCAAGTAAGGTCTATGTAGTTCATAGAAGGGACAGTCTCAGGGCTACCAAGATACTTCAGGAGCGCGCTTTTGCCAATCCAAAGCTGGAGTTCGTGTGGGATTCAGTGGTTGAAAGGATCGTGGGAGACGATGCTGTCAAGGCTGTCTCGCTGCTGAATAAAAAGAGTGGAACAACGACCGATCTCGCGCTTGACGGCGTTTTTGTTTTTATAGGTATGGATCCGAATCTGGCATTTGTGCCTGAGACGGTAAAAAGAGATGAATCAGGATTTATACTGACTGATGCCTGGATGAAGACTTCTGTTCCAGGTATCTTTGCAGCAGGCGATTGCTGCTCGAAACCTCTTAGGCAGATCATTACAGCTGTGAGCGACGGGGCCACTGCTGCATTCGCTGTAAGCCATATGCTTGGTTAAAAAATGAAGAAAAAAATCATATTGTCTTGTTGTGTAGCCTTCTTTATGGCCTTTTTAGGTGGATGCAGCATTCTGAAACCTGACATTAAAAAGCCTAAAGGCGAACACGAAGAAAGAGGCTTTTTTGATCGTCTTTTTTCCAAGCAAGAGGATGATGGCGATGAGCGTTACCTTGTTGACAAGGCGACGGAGGCATATTCAAAGGGAAGGTTTATTGCTGCGAGTGAGAATTTTCAAAAGGTAAGGGATCGCTATCCTTTCAGCCCTTATGCAACGCTTGCAGAGCTGAAAATGGCTGATTGCAAGTATTTTGAAGGGCTTTACGAAGAAGCCATTCAACTTTATCAGGAATTTGAAAAGCTTCATCCTAATAATGAGGCGGTTTCGTATGTGGTTTTTCAGATCGCACTGTGTCATTACAAGCTGATGAACACCCCTGATCGAGACATTGCGCCGACAGTCAAGTTGCTTCAAACCTGTGAGAGATTTCTCTCAAAGCATCAGGACTCGCCATATATGTTTCAGATCAAACGCATGAAGGAAGAGGCGCGGGAGCGTCTTGCACAGCATGAACTGGTTGTTGTGGCATGGTATTTGAAGGACGATCAGATTGCTCAGGCCCGCAAGAGACTGAAGACCATTGTAGAGCAATATGCTGAGACCAATACACGCAAGGAGGCGGAAGCCCTTCTTGCCACGTTGCCAGCAGACGTAAAGGTTGAGGATTCTAAAAAAGACAGAAATATTCTAAAAAAATATATTCCTTTTCTTTAGGTATGGTTCAAAAAAATAGATTTTTTGTACAAGGGCAATGCGCAAGGAGGCGCAAGCTTTAGCTTTCCAAGCTCTGCGAAGCAGAGTGAAGGGCAAAAAAACGTAGCATATTTTTTCTATAGGAGCATTTTTTGCTGATAAGCAACGCAGCCTGCCCACCTTGCTTCGCAGGGTTAGGAGAGCTAACGCTTGCAGGCAAAGGCGCAATTTTTGGAACTTCCCTTTAATTATTTCGTATAATAGTTGTTCATTTTTCATCTTTTCTGGTTTCCTGTAAAAGGATATTCTTTGAAACCAAATCAGTTCAATTGACATTTTTACTGTCATTGAACTAAAAGCCATTGCTGAAAATAGCCCAAATGTTTTTTATAAGCAGTGCGTGGAGGTCATTTTGACAATACATCACAAAAAAGAATCTGAATATGTCGGCAATGTTCCTGACAGAAGGGGGCATTTCGGGGATTATGGTGGCCGTTTTGTGCCTGAGACATTGATGCCTGCGCTCAATGAGCTTGAAAAGGCATATAAGGCCATAAAAAAAGACAAGACATTTATACAGGAATTTTCATACATTCTTGGTGATTATGTCGGCAGGCCTACCCCGCTTTATGAAGCGAAGAGGCTTGCAGAGGCAGTTGGTGGCAGGATAAAGGTTTTTCTGAAAAGGGAAGATCTCACTCATACAGGGGCTCATAAGATCAATAACACCATCGGTCAGGCGCTGCTTGCAAGACGGATGGGCAAACGGAGAATCATTGCCGAGACAGGAGCTGGTCAGCACGGAGTGGCTACAGCCACTGCATGTGCGCTTTTTGGCCTTAAATGTGAGGTCTATATGGGTGTAAAGGACACTGTACGTCAGGCCATGAATGTGTACAGGATGGAGCTCGCCGGCGCAAAGGTGTTGCCTGTAAGCTCAGGAACTCAGACGTTGAAAGATGCCACCAATGAGGCAATCAGAGACTGGGTTACTAATGTCAAAGATACTCATTACATCATAGGCTCTGTGGTAGGGCCTCATCCTTATCCAATGATGGTTCGGGATTTTCAGTCTGTAATCGGGCAGGAGATAAAGAAGCAGATAAAAAAGCAGGCAGGCCAGATGCCTGATGTGATCCTTGCCTGTGTCGGAGGTGGTAGCAATGCAATGGGCGCTTTTTTCCCTTTTGTCAGGGAAACAGATGTCAGGCTGATTGGCGTTGAAGCGGCAGGAGAGGGCCTTGATACGGATCATCACTCTGCCACCTTGACTGTTGGCAGACCTGGTGTGCTCCATGGGAAGCTGACTTATCTTCTGCAGGATAGATGGGGGCAGATAAAGGGCGCTCACAGTCTTGCGCCAGGGCTTGACTATCCAGGTGTTGGACCCGAACACAGCTTTTTAAAGGATGTGCAAAGGGCTGAGTATGTCTGTGTGGATGACGAAGAGGCGCTTGAGGGCTTTATGCTGCTTTGCGAGATAGAGGGTATCATCCCTGCGCTTGAATCCGCCCATGCAGTGGCGTATCTCAGAAAGTTAGCCCCGATGCTTAAAGATGGCTCTGTGGTGGTGATAAACCTGTCTGGCAGGGGTGACAAGGACGTAGCCACTGTCTCTGATATTTTAAGAAGCAGAAAGCCTGGGGCTTAGGAGGGCTTAAAGATGAACCGGATTGATAAAGTTTTCGAGAGGCTGGCTGCTGAGCAGAAAAAGGCGCTTATTCCCTTTGTGACTGCAGGCGATCCCTGTCTTGACAGCACAGAGATGATTGTCCTTGAAATGGTAAAGCAAGGGGCTGACATAATAGAGCTTGGAATGCCTTTTTCCGATCCTCTTGCAGATGGGCCAACGATACAGGCCTCAGCACTTCGCGCCTTAGATGGAGGTGTGAATACAGCTCAGATCCTTGAACTTGTCAAAAGTCTGCATCAAAAGATACAGACGCCTATTGTGGCAATGGGCTACTATAACCCCATATTGCAGTATGGGCTGGAGCAGTTTGCCAAGGATGCAGCAGATGCAGGTGTGGACGGAACAATCATAGCGGATCTGCCGCTTGAAGAGGCGGATAAGTGGGGCGCATGTGCTGAGAAATACGGCATTTGCAATATCTTTCTTGTGGCGCCTACAACACCTCTTGAGCGCGCAAAAAAGATAGCCTGTAAATCCAGAGGCTTTTTATATTATGTTTCTGTCGCAGGGATCACTGGCGCAAGGACAAATCTGCCTGCTGATATAGTCGCTAATATTAAGGCGCTCAAGGCAGTAAGTCCCGTGCCTGTGGCCGTTGGCTTTGGCGTTTCCCAGCCTGAGCATGTGGAGATGCTTTCAAAGGTTGCAGACGGGGTTATTGTTGGAAGCGCAATAGTGAAGATTATTGAGAGAAATCTTGAAAAAAGCCAGGGCCATACCCTTTCTTTTTCTATCCAGGGCATGGCAGAGTTGGGCGATTTTGTGGGACGTCTCAAGGAAAAGACATAATGAGACAGTTTGTAGTAGATGAGCTGAATCAGGCTGAAATGGAACAGCTTGAGATTTTTTTGAAGGAACGCTGCGAAAGCGCAGGGCTTGATGGCATGTATTGGCTTCAGTTGCCGGCAGAATTGCTAACAACACACCAGAAAGAGCATACAGACTGCCTGCCACTCTATACGGCTGTGGAGCTTGGCAGAAATTTTATCCGTTTTGAGATGCTTGCCCGCAGCAGGAACAAGCTGCGCTGTTCATGTGTGGCATTTGTTACCCCTGACCAAAGGAAGTTTGTGCTGAAGTTTATTGACGATCTGCTGCTTGATGCTGACATAAAGGCTTAGCAGATATGAAAGAGTTGCAGGTTGTTTTGGACTGTGAAGGGCCTATTACCCAGAATGACAACGCCTTTGAGCTGTGTGAGGCATTTTTGCCTGATGGCGGGGCATTTTTCAGCCGGATTAGCCTGTATGATGATTTTTTAGCAGATGTGGACAAACGTCCTGGCTACAAGGCAGGAGATACCTTGAAGTTGATACTCCCGTTTCTCAAGGCATTCGGGGTTTCAAACAGCCTGATGCAGACTTTTTCCGCCAGAACCCTTGTGATGCTGCCTTATGCCAGAGAAATGCTTGAGGGGCTTGGCGCGCTGTGCAACACGTTTATTATCAGCACAAGTTACAGGCAATATCTTGAAGCCCTTTGCGCTGCTGCATACTTTGACATGAAACATATCTATTGCACGGATGTTGATATGGATGTTTTTGATGTAAGCATTGAAGAATCCTCTCGTCTTAAGGATATCGCAATGGAGATAACCATGAGGCCTGTCTTAAAATGGTATCCTGAGCTTTCAAGCAGGGCAGATTTGCCATCGGAGATCAGGCAGGAACTTGAATGGCTTGACAGTATATTCTGGGACGAAATACCTTCCATGCAGACAGGAAAGGCATTTGCCTTGGTAAATCCCGTTGGCGGGCTTGAAAAGGCGAATTGTCTCAGGGATTCCATAAGGCAAACCGGCATCTCTGCTTCATCTGTGTTCTACGCCGGCGACAGCATCACTGACGTGCAGGCGCTTTCGTTTGCAAGACAAGAGGGCGGAGTAGCCTTGTCATTTAATGGCAATCGCTATGCTCTTCAGGCGGCAGGCTATGCATGCATTTCTCCCACACCTTATGTGATTTTTGCAATTGCGAGGATGTTGGCTATGGAAGGGGTGGAGGGTTTCCATAGTCTTTTTATGAAAAGGGCCAATGGTATTAACGGCTTTGAATTATTAGATATCTTACAACCTTTTTTGAGTCAGGATGAATTGATGCCGGTCAAGGAGAGTTCTTCCATGATAAGCCTGTTCAGGCTTGAAGGAGATTTTTGGAAGAAAGCGCTTCCAATGAGCGAAGAGATGAGAAAAAATGTGCGTGGACAAAAGGTAGGTGCGCTTGGATGAAGTTGGCTGAACAATTTAAAAAATCAGTTGTTGCTGTTTTTTGTTTGAGCAGCGCAGTTTTTTTGACTGAGTCTGTTCATTGTAATGTCTCTGTGCAGACTGCCTCTCCCCAGAATTCCATTATACAGGCAGATACGGTAAATTATCTTTTAAGGCTGCCTTTGCCTGAAAAAATGAGTTTTTGTGGTGAAGAAGTGCCCCTTGGCTATGAAAATACCATAGAACGTCTGGAGTATGAGTTGATCATAAGCCTTGGCGCTCCAATTACAACCGCCATGTGGTTTAAGAGGGCTTCCCGATATTTTTCCATAATCGAAAGTATGGCAAGGGAGATGGGTGTTCCTGAGGATCTGAAGTATGTGGCTGTAATTGAAAGTGATTTGCGCTCCGAAGCTGTCAGCACTGCGAGTGCGGTTGGTCCGTGGCAGTTTATTTCTTCTACAGGCAGAATGTGTGGCCTAGATCAAAATGACTGCTTGGATGAGCGTAAAGATTGGGAAAAATCCACCAGGGCTGCTCTGGGACATCTTTCAGACCTGAAGCAGAGGCTTGGTTCCTGGTTTCTTGCCCTTGCCGCCTACAACGCCGGGCCTGGCAGGATAGTGGATGCCAGTTTAGAGCAGGGTGAGAGCAGTTATTTTGCCCTCAAACTGCCAAGAGAGACCGAGCGTTATGTATTTCGCGCCCTTGCCGCCAAGCTCATTATGGAAAATCCGGCATTATATGGGATACGTCTGGAAGGCGCTCGCCTTTATGGAGTGGAGGACATCCAGGTTTTCAACCTGAATGTGCCTCAGACAGGGCTTTCGATCCTGAAACTGGCGAAGGCTGCAGATGTTTCCTACAGAAGGCTCAGGGAGTTAAACCCGTGGCTCAATGGGCAGACACTTCCCAGAGGCATTTATCAGTTGAAACTTCCGGCAGGCTCGCTTGTGGGGCTTGAAGATAAATTGACCAATCTTTTTGCAACGGAAAAAACTGCAACCGCAGTTGCATCTGTGCAACCATCAGAAACTCAACAGGTTTATATAGTTCAAAAAGGTGATACCTTGATACAGGTGGCGAGGCAGCATAAGGTTATGGTCGATGAGATAAAAAAATGGAACAGGCTTTCAACCTCAACAATAAGTCCAGGTCAGAGACTTGTGATAAAATAGCGTTTCTGATTCGTTGAGCTTGTTTCTCAACTAAAAAAGTGAGCCATACGACTCGCCTTTTTGGTTGAGATCATGTGTAAACCTGCTTACAGATATTTTTTTGTTTCTTTTCTGATTTCAGATAGTTGTTTTTCAAAATAGGCCCTGCATTTTTTAATGAAACATCTGTGTACAAAGCTGCCTTCTTCCGGCTCAGGCCGCCTGAAGGGTGCGTCCCAGCATGCAAGCATTAAAAGCTGCATGGGTTTGCTGAGGTCTGACAGACAGGCGACTTTGGCCTCGTAGTGTTCCATTAATGCCTGCATTTGCACTCTTTTGTCTTTGATTATAGCTTTTCTTGCAGATATAAAGTCATTTTGCATGGTTTGCATGGTATTATCTCCCTTCTTTATGCGTTTGAAAGAATAGAAAGCAACAACAATGCCAGGTTTATTGAGGCTTTTTCAGGAATTATTCTGAGGCATGATTTTTTGCATAAGGCGGTCTTGACAAAAGGATACATTATATCTGCCTGGCTCTGTCGTGAAACTTCCACCATAATATTTGTCGCGGAGACAGTTAAGATCAAAAGCAAAAGGGATGCGATCCAGTAGAGTGAAATCCGAGATGCTTTTTTTGGGGGCCATGCCAGTTGCTTCCTCTGTCATGCAATGTCTATTTTGACCCGCACGACCCTGCGCATGCAAAGCAACCGCCCTCAAAGAGTTTACGTTTTACCCAGCGAATGCCGTATTTCAACAACTCCATATCATCATGGGCAAGTTTTTGTAAAGTCTCTTCAGACTCCATGTACCTGTCAAGATTGGGGCTTTCAATAAAAAAACGTCTGAAACCATCCAGATTATAGCAACCAAGATAAAACTGCTCGATCTGATCTGCATTAAGCTTCATCTCTGGCTTGCTGTTTTTGGCATGTACAACCTCGGCAAACAGGTCATTCATCTCATTATACTGAGCCAGACCTTCCTGTTCTATCCACTTGGCAATGCTTTGCTCTTTTGAATCTTTAAATCCAGTACAGTTAGGCTCTTTTAAGACATAGTAAAAATCGTCAATCTCGCCTGTTTCGCCTGATTTGATATTTAACCTCACAAGAGGATATGTCCTGCACACCGCTGGTCTGTCTGAATAAACCTGACAACCAGTCTCTGCATCAAGAAAAGGACACTTAAGGCTTGGCTCCTCCATCTTTAACATTACAATCGGGATGCCTGTGCCAGGACCTATGTGAAGCGATGTAAAACGCTTCAAGAACGCCTCTGAATCCATATTAAAATATTTTTTAAGCCTGTAGATGTCATAAGGCATGAGCATCAGACTCACATCATAACAACAGGCAGTAAAGCAAGGCTTGTCTTTGGTACACGCAAAACGAAACTTATCATCAGTCTTTAATTTTTTTGAATCATCAAGGTATGCTTCGGGTTGGGTCATTGTATTACTCCTAAGTTTATTCCGGGAGGTTCCAAAAATTGATCTTTTGCCCAATGGCTGTGTTATTTTTCGGCTGAAAATGCCTTGCCATTGAATAAAATCTCTAATTTTTGGAACCTCCCTTTCTTCATTCAGAATTCTAATTTGATATGCCTTGCCAGCGTTTCAGATCAGGCACATCAATGCCAATAAATTGGGCTACTCTTGAGGCAAAAAATGCCGCCATTTCATCTAAATCCTTTGGTTTATGATAAAACGCTGGCATTGCTGGAAAAATTGCTGCTCCAGCTTCCTGGGCTGCTAACATATTTTTTAAGTGTGTGCGATTAAATGGCGTCTCCCTGATGCACAATACCAATTGTCTGCGCTCCTTCAAAAAACAGTCTGCTGCGCGGTGGATTAAGTTTGTGCTAAGCCCATTGGCTATTGAAGCAAGCGTTCCCATCGTACAGGGCAACACAATCATTGCACGCCAGGCGCTTGAACCACTTGCAGGCGTTGCAGCCAAATCCTTTACATCATATTGACAGGCGCTCAAAGACTTAAGCTGTGACAATGAAGCCGCTCCAAGCTCGTAGGCTACCACCTGCCTTCCTGCATCTGATATGATGAGATGGGTCTCATTGCCAAGCCTTTTCATAAGCTCTAAAAACTTGATGGCATAAATTGAACCGCTTGCGCCTGTTATTGCAAGTAAAATAGGGGAGGACATAGGGTTAATCAACCACTTTTGACAAAAACATCCTACGCACTTCATCGTACATATAGGATGCGAGACTAAAAAATTCATTTACATCTTCAAATTGTGGTTTACCATCAGGTAATAATCCCAAGTCGCCTGGATAACGAGCATCAATATAAAGCTTGTCAAGCAACGCAATCAACCGTTCGTCAAAGCTGATGTTTTTAACAGGAATCAAGGAGATAAGCGTATGTAATTTATGAGTTTTAGATATATCTATTTCATTTTCTTCAAGAATAGCTTTAAGTGTCTTTTCAAGGCATTGTTGTGCATGAAATGCTGCTATATGCGTAAGATGTTCATTAGACATCAATAATTTCATAGCAAGCAAATCATCGTTAGCAGCATTGAGCCATTCGTTAGTGAGTGGTCTCATATATCGTTACACCATCTCGTAATATTTTTCTACAAAACATGCCATCCAATGCAACAAACTTATTGTGCATGGGCTTTGTATGCACAATAAGATCAATGTCTTTTTGCAAGTCGCTCAATTGTTTCATATACTTCAAATATATTTCACTTTGTGCTTTCCAATTCGTTGGCATGATATCATCATTTGTCACTACATAAATATCTATATCGCTGTCATTCTCAGGATTTCCCCATGCATAACTGCCAAAAAGTATGATTTTTTCTGGAGCAAGTGTTTTTAATCGTCGTACAATCTCACCAAGGAGTTCTTGTTTACTCATTATATTGACATCCCTTAACGCCTTCCGATACCAAGCTCATGCCATATCTTGTTGACCTTGGAAATCACCTTCTGATCCATCTCGATAACATCAGGCCAATCCCTTGTAAATCCTTCTTCTTTCCACTTCCTTGTGCAATCAATGCCCATCTTGCTGCCATAACGTGGCAGCGGCGCAGCGTGATCCAGGGCGTCAACAGGTCCATCCACAAACACAACGTCCCTTCGCGGATCAACATTGTTGCCAATCCGCCAGAGGCAGTGAGAGCCGTCCTGGACATCCACTTCCTTATCAAAGATGCAGATGATCTTACAAAACATCATCTGCCCAAGCCCCCAAAGGGCATGCATGACCTTTTTTGCATGACCAGGGTAACGTTTATCAATGGAAACAAATGCCAGATTGTGAAACACCCCTTCCATTGGCAGGTTCATGTCAATGATCTCAGGCAGTGTTTTTTTGATGAGAGGCAGAAACAGACGCTCTGTTGCCTTTGCCATGTAACAGTCCTCCTGCGGGGGTCTGCCGACAATCGTTGCTGGATAGATGGCGTCCTTTCTCATGGTCATGCAGGTGACATGAAACACAGGGTATTCGTCTGCAAGGGAGTAGTAGCCTGTGTGATCGCCAAAAGGTCCTTCAATGCGACGCTCAAAGGGTTCAACATAGCCTTCAAGCACGATTTGAGAGGCGGCTGGCGTCTCTAAATCAACGGTCAGACATTTTGTCATCTCAACAGGCGCCTCGCGCAAAAATCCTGCAAATAACACCTCATCCACATCATCAGGCAAAGGCGCTGTGGCAGCATAGGTCATGGCAGGGTCAGGGCCTATGGCAACCGCCACCTCAAGGCGCTGTCCAAGCCGTTCTGCCACGCGATAGTGATGCGCACCGCCTTTATGCGCATGCCAGTGCATGCCTGTGGTGTTTTTGTCAAAAACCTGCATACGATACATCCCGACGTTTCTCATGCCTGTTTCTGGATGTTTGGTGAACACCACAGGCAGAGTTATAAAAGGTCCTCCATCTTGTGGCCAACAGTGGAGCACAGGCAACATCCCCAGATCCACCTTGTCTCCCATAAACACCCTGTCTTGACAAGGCGCATTCTTTACAAGTTTAGGAAAGGCTGCGCTTAAACGCTTAAGTTTTGGTATCAGCCTGAACTTTTTAAGCAGGGTGTCTGGCGCCTCTGCCTCGATAAACTCCATTACTTCCTCTCCGATGCTGTCGAGCTTGGCGACTTCCAGGGCCATAGCCATGCGTTTCATGGAGCCGAACGCATTCATCAGCACAGGCATCCGGAAGCCAGGGACATTTTCAAATAGCAGGGCAGGCCCGTATGCCTTGGATACACGGTCGGTTATCTCCGTAATTTCAAGCACAGGACTTGCCGGGTGACGTATCACGGCAAGTTCATTCTTCTGTTCCAGATACTTGATGAAGTCCTGAAGGTCCTGGTAAGCCATAACGACTCCTTTGAGTTGGAAGTTTGTATTTTTTTAATGCTTTTTTGATGGGAGTTCCTTGAGCATCTTTCTCAGCTCCACACGCCAGTGCGAGGCCTTTATGCCGAGGGCTTTTCTGGCAGAAGTAGTGTCAAGCACGCTGAAAGAAGGCCTTTTGGCCGCAGTAGGGTACTCACTGGTTTTGATCGGCGTTATCTCTGTATGGGTGTTAAGTATGCCGAGAAGTCTTGCCTCTTCAAGTATGGCGTGCGCAAGGTCATACCAGCTTGCAACCCCTGCATCTGACCAGTGATAGATGCCGGTAAGTTCTGGCTTGAGCACAAATGACCACACAGCCTTTGCAAGTCCGTTTGCCCAGGTCGGAGAGCCGATCTGGTCGGCGACTACAGCTATTACTGGTCGTTCTGCTATGAGTCTCAGCATGGTTTTTACAAAGTTGTGGCCGTAGGCAGAGTAGAGCCAGGAGGTGCGGATCACTACAGAGCGTTCGGGGATGGTTTTGAGCACGATTTTTTCACCTTCAAGCTTTGTCTGTCCATAAATACTCAAAGGATTCGTGGAATCCTGCGGTTCGTAAGGAAAGGATTTTTTTCCATCAAATACAAAGTCAGTGGAGATGTGGATCAATCTTGCGTTTATTTTTGCGGCTGCAACAGCGAGATTTTCCGGGCCAATGGCATTGACTTCAAGCGCCCTGTCAGGCTCGCTTTCAGCCTTGTCAACAGCTGTATAGGCAGCGCAATTAATGATAACATCAGGCCTGAAGCCGTCTATCTCGAAGATAGTCATCTGTCTTTGCGTGATATCCAGCTCATTTGATGTCAGTGCCTTGATAATGGAGTTTTTAGAGGTTATCGGGCAGGTGTTAAGGAGTTCTCTGCCAAGCTGGCCGCTTGCGCCAGTGATAAATATTTTCATGGAAAACAATCCGCCATCTCAAAAGACGCGCCTTTTTCGTCCTTTGCTGAAAGCACAGGCGCTTCTCCAGCTGTAATGGGCCAGGAAATTCCAAGGGTTGGATCGTCCCATCTGATGCACATATCGCATTCGGGGGTGTAGAAATCCGTGCATTTATATTGAAATTCCGCTACCTCACTGAGCACGTAAAAGCCATGCGCAAAACCTTCCGGTATCCAGAACATGCGTTTATTGGCATCGGATAGATATACGGAGACCCACTTGCCAAAATGAGGCGAGCTTTTTCTGAGATCAACCGCCACGTCAAATACCTCGCCATGAGTAACCCTTACAAGTTTTCCCTGCGGGTTGCAGGATTGGTAGTGAAGTCCCCTGAGTGTGCCTTTAGAGGAACGGCTGTGATTGTCCTGAACAAAACTGGCGCGGATGCCGCCGTCCCTGAATTTTTTTTCATGCCAGGTTTCCATGAAAAAACCCCGTTCATCATAAAAAACCCTTGGCTCAATTATGATTACATCAGGAATCTCTGTGGATATGAAATTCATTTATCGTTTGTGTCTCCTATAATTGAAAGCAGATACTGGCCATAGCCGTTCTTGCGAAGGGGTATGGCGGCATTTCTTACCTGTTCTACACTGATATAGCCCATTTTGTAGGCAATCTCTTCAAGACAGGCTATCTTGAGCCCCTGTCTCTCCTCTACGATTTTTACAAAATTGGCGGCATCAAGAAGCGATTCATGGGTGCCGGTGTCGAGCCATGCAGAACCTCTGCCCAGAAATTCCACCTTTAGCTGTTTTTTGTCCAGATATGCCTTGTTGACATCCGTTATCTCAAACTCTCCTCTTGCAGATGGTTTGATGGTCTTTGCAATCTCAATTACGTTATTGTCATAAAAATACAGGCCTGTAACTGCATAGTTTGATTTGGGTTTTGCTGGTTTCTCTTCAATGTCCAGGACAACGCCATCTTTATTAAAGTTAATAACCCCATATCGCTGAGGGTCTTTTACAGAATAGCCGAATACAACAGCGCCTTTCTGAAGTTCAGTGCATCTTTGAAGGCTTTTCCCCATGCCATGGCCGTAAAAAATGTTGTCACCAAGTATCAGGCATACGTTGTCTTTTCCGATGAATCTTTCGCCTATCAGGAATGCCTGAGCCAGGCCTTCGGGTTTTGCTTGCACTTCATAGCTCAGATTTAAGCCCCATTGTCTTCCATCTCCAAGAAGCCGCTTGAATGCATCCTGATCCTCAGGGGTTGTGATGATCAGGATCTCCCTGATCCCGCTAAGCATGAGGGTGGAAATAGGGTAGTAAATCATGGGCTTGTCATAAATGGGCATGAGTTGTTTGCTGATAGCCAGTGTGAGGGGATACAGGCGTGTGCCTGAACCACCAGCGAGAATAATACCTTTCATTAATAACCTCAGTTTGTCAGTTGCAGATGGACTTGAAAATCCCTTCCATCTTGCCCATGTCTTTTTTGAGAGCCATCACTATCTCGTCAAAATTTTTTCTGTCAAGTTGCAGGGCTGAAAGCAGTCTGGCAGATGGCTGCTCAGGGGGAATGTAGAATGGGTTTACTCCAAGTTGCTTGACGATGATGTTCGCAAGACAGACATTCAGAAGATATGGAGGCGGAGTGAGTTCTTCAAACGGGCTGTGATGCAGGAGATTTACTATCTGAAACGGTTCGGGCAATCCCCATACCTCAGCCAGTTTCGCGCCCCAGAGGGCATGGTCTGTCTGCCAGAGATGCTCGGCTTCGTTTAAATTCTGATTGCTTTCTGTTGCGAGAGAGACAAATACCTTAGGGGCTTGAGATAGAAGAATCAGCCATCCGAGGTCATGCAGCAGGCCAAGGGTGTAGAGATCAGGATTTTCATCTCCTGCCCCTGAAAATGTGTCTGCCACCATAGCCGTGAGAAACATGTGTTTCCAGAGCGTCTCTGCATGGGGACGAATTGCCTCAGGAAAGCCAATAAAACGTTCAATCAGCAGGGAATTGGTGGCAAGCCTTGCAATCTCCACAAATCCCAGAAGAACCGTGGCATGGCGAATGGATGTGACCTCCACATTCAGGGCATAAAATGCGCTATTGACGGTTTTAAGCACCCTGACAGCAAGGGATGGGTCTTTTTCAATCAGAGATGCCACATAATCTGCGTCTATAGTCTCATTACTGGCAATGGTTAAGAGCTCATGGGCAATACTGGGCAGGGTCGGAATCGAAGGATCACCCCAGTCTATGACAAGCAACTCCTTTTCTCTTTCTTTCATGATGGAAGCATCCTATTTGACATGTTTTAGCACATTTTTAAACTCAGACGTGCCTGCTTTTCCAAGAAGTTCATAAATGGCCATTTCTGTAGTGCCCACAGTGATGCCCATTTGCATGAGTCTTTTGAGCGCCCATTTTGCATTTTTCTTTTCTCTTGATGAAACCGCATCCGCCAGAACATAAGGCCTGTAACCGAGATCTCTGAGCCCGACAGCGGTTTGAAAAACGCAGATATGCGCCTCGACGCCTGCTATCAGCACAGTGTCAATGGCAAGGGGCAGGGATGAAATCGTATCCTGAAAGTCAGGGTTTGCCGCTGCGTTAAATTCGACTTTATCAACAGTTTCAGCATCTCCAAGCAGTTCCATGATCTCCGGCACAGTGTTGCCTATGCCTTTTTTGTACTGAGTGGTCGCAAGAAGCGTGATGCCCAGTTCGTTAGCGCACTTAATGGCAAGAGCTGTATTTTTTATCACCTTTTCCGGGTTATGTACGGCTGGCAAGAGTTTTTCCTGCTCATCAATAATGAGCAGAACGCTTCGTTGTGGTGTTATGAGCGAGGACATGTGTTGTATCTCTCCTTTATTTTTGATGGCGTCGTAAAAAATTTTCGTAACTATCCAGTATAATGTCGAAAACGAACTAAAACCACTGGACTGTAACTATTTAGCAGTGCCCCAGATGCAAGGAAGAGGCCTGCGAAGTGTGCTGCCTGCACATGAGCAGGCCGATGACACAGCAGATGGGGTGCTGCTGAATAGTTACCTATGTTCTATGAAAAGTTCTGCCATATCTTTGGCAGATTGTCAGCAACTTCCATTGCCCTTATGCCAAATGGGCCATAAATTTTTGTCAGCATGTCTCCGCAAAGCCCATGGCAGAAGACAGCTATCCGGGTTGCATCAAAAGCATTATATCCCTGTGCCAGAAATGCCCCTATCATGCCTGCAAGCACGTCGCCCATGCCTCCGGCCCCCATTGCGCTGTTGCCAGTAGGATTCAGCGCCATTTCACCCTCTGGAGAGCAAATCAGGCTGAATGCGCCTTTCAATACTACAACCGCCCCTGTATCATTGGCGAGTTTTTTTGCAGCGTCAAATCTGTTTCTTTGAACCCATGAGGTTTCACACCCCAGAAGTCGCGCCATCTCGCCTGGGTGAGGGGTAAGCACCCTTGGGGCAGACGCCTTTTTTACCAATTCGTGTTCTGTGCCAATGGCTGTGAGGGCGTCTGCGTCGAGAATCATAGGCAAGGCAATTTTTTTGACGAGTGTTCTAGCGGCTTCCTGTGCCTCATCTGAAAGCCCGATGCCAGGCCCGAGCACTATTGCCTTTTTGCCTGCACTTAAGGAGTTGATCTTGTTAATTGCAGCAAGGCTTAAGGTGCCATCCTGTGTCTCAGGAAGGCCCTCTGTCATTGCCTCTGTGAGCTTCGTGGCCAGAATCGTCCGGGTTGATGCAGGGGTTGCAACTGTAATAAGCCCGGCACCGGAACGCAGCGCCCCTTGCGCACATAGTTCCGCAGCGCCGCTTTTTCCTTTTGATCCAGCCACAATGAGAAGGTGACCGAATGTGCCTTTGTGACCTGTTATTGGCCGCTGCTTGAGGAGTTTTTTCAGCATATCCAGCCTGAGTTTGGATGCTGTGAAATCGCCGCCAATGGCTGTCCTGGGGATGCCTATGTCAGCTATCGTGAGTTTGCCTGTGTATTCAGGAGCGTGTTGCAAAAAATGGCCTGTTTTTTCAAAAGCCATGGTCACTGTCATGTCAGCCTTTACTGCGCATCCCAGAATTGAGCCGTCTTTGGCTGATAGCCCTGAGGCCACGTCAATGGAGATCACTTTGGCTGAAGAGGCATTGATGAATTCGATTGCCTGCTTGAAAATGCCTTCCACTGGCCTTGAAAGCCCTATCCCAAAGATTGCATCCACAATAACACCAGCGTCATTGAATCGGGTATCAAAGGTCGAAAGCTGATGATGGGAAGGATATATCAGGTCAATTCCAAGCCCCTGGACGATTTTTAGATTTGTGGCGGCCTCCTTTCTGAAGTCAGCTTCTTCGATCAGACAGATTATCCTGCAGAAAACGCCTTTTTGAAAGAGGTGCCTTGCAGCTACGAGTCCGTCTCCGCCATTCTGACCAGGTCCTACAAGAATAAGCGCGCCTTTTTTTGCTTCCCCTGGAAAAATTCTGAGCACGGCCTCTGCCACTTCTCTGCCAGCGTTTTCCATGAGCAAAAGGGCAGGGATTTTGTATCGTTCGATGGTTCGCAGGTCAAGAGCCTGCATCTGTTCAGGGGTTACGATCATGGCTGTTTTTTCTCAGAGATTTTGCGCATGGTCTCTAACTGTTTATGAAACCTCCCTACACATGGCTTGCCTTTTTGCAGGATTTTTTTTTGCTGTCTCTTCGTAAGATTTAAGGTAAAATCTGACAAAAGTAAAGGAGAGGAAGCATAAAACATGAAAATACGTCCCTGCATTGACATCCACCAGGGCAAGGTGAAACAGATCGTAGGATCCACACTTAAAGATGATGTAACCGAAAGGCCTTGCGAGAACTTTGTGTCAACTTTGCCATCGAGCTGGTATGCCGATCTTTTCAGGAAGGATGGTCTGACTGGCGGTCATGTGATCATGCTTGGGGCTGGCTGTGAAGAGGAAGCAGGCGCAGCTCTCGCCTCGTGGCCTGGTGGGTTTCAGATCGGAGGCGGCATAACTGCATCAAACGCCAGACATTGGTTGGATATAGGCGCAAGCCATGTGATTGTCACGTCCTTTGTGTTCCAGGATGGTCTGTTCAGGCAGGATAGAATGGATGCTTTACTGAAAGAGGTTGGAAGGCAAAGGATCGTTTTGGATCTGAGCTGCAGGAAAAAAGATGGAAAATACTATGTGGTAACGGATAGATGGCAAAAATTTACTGAGTTGGCCGTGACTGACGAGACGCTTTCCAGGTTTTCACTGTTTGCAGATGAATTTCTGGTGCATGGAGTTGATGTGGAAGGGAAAAAAATGGGGGTTGACCTCGAACTTGTGGGGCTTTTAGCCAGCTTTTCACCGATTGTAACCACTTACGCTGGCGGCGTAAGTTCCATGCAGGACGTAAAGTCAGTGCAGGAAAAGGGGTTGAACAGGCTTGATCTTACAGTCGGCAGTGCGTTAGATATATTTGGAGGAAAAGGTGTCAGATACGAGGAACTTGTGGCTTTCCAGCGAGTATGCTGAGCCATTTTGCGTGTCTTTTTCTGATTTGTTCCGAATAAAGACGGTACGTCTCATTTACTGCTGAAAGATGCTCTTCCTCTGTCCTGGCTCTTATGTAGTAAACCAGGCTGATCAAAACCATAAGTGCCATGTTTCTGATGGCGTCTGCTATCCCTTGTCTTGATATTACAGGCATGAAGATCAGGATATATGAAAATATCTTTGCAATATAGGCAGGGTGTTTTGTAAAATAATATGGGCCAAAGTTGATTATGCCTCTGTGGGTAAGGTTGGAAAACCTTATGCCAAAACAGATCGTAGCCCACACAAAGACAATGTTGGAGAGAAGGATAAAAACGCCCCATGTGATATATGCTGCCGGCATGTTTTGAAACCAAATCTCCCATGTGACTGTCCTGTGGTATGCAATAAATTGATTGCCAATGAGGCTCCAGAAGGGTTGATAACATGCGAGCGCTGAAAGCCAGCCAAGGGTGGTTGGTTCCACAGATCGGACATGGGCGTTGAAAATCCTGAGCGTCATGCTATAGCCAACGGCGGCAAAGCATAAATCTATAGAAAAGATCAGGTTAGAGAGGTAATCATAGACCTGCTTGAATGTGCTGAAATCCTCTGGCAATCTTAAAAATCTGGTGTTGTTACAGAGATAAACCCACATCAGTGGTAAAAAAAAGCCCTTTACCACCCACAGTCCAAGGTGTTGCAGCAATGTCTTTTTTCTGATGTTCTCAAAGTGCAGCAGGCAGATACGGCCAAGTTGCCAATAACCATCCTCAGGCGTCTTCATCCGGGCATCCACCCACAGGACATATGGAAAAAGCATCAGCAGCCATATGACCGCCACTGGTTTGAGTACAGAGTAAAACGGTTCATAAAAATTGCCATGATATTCAGGAAACAGCCAGTAGAGCAATGCCACGAAGCCTACTGATATGATTACGCCAAGGCATTTTTCAAGGGAGCGTTTTACATTATAGGACGGTTTGGTTGAGAAAAGAGGATTCGTAGGACAAATTTTTGTGTTGAATAGAAGATAAAGTTCATGAGCAAGCATTGGCATGCCAGTCATTCCTGCCAGCAGCAATCCTGCTTGTTGACCTTCAAGGTGAAAGTATTGAAGCAGCAAAAGTCCGAAGGCAAATCCGCAAAGTCCTGCCATGCCAGTGATGGCTGATGGCAAGTAGTCGTCCTTTTGAGAGGTTTCGCTGGGAGATGCTATACTGTCTTTTAGGCCGTCTTCTGGTGTTGATAATGATAGGGTATTCAGGATCGCCTTGTGGAAGGTCACTCTGTCTTTTTCAGATTCAGGACATCGTCAAGCACATTGTCAAGGTTAGAGCGCATGGATTCATCCTTTTCCAGCGAAGAAAAATCCATATCTATTCCGCTATTACCGTTTTTGTTTTGGGTGGTCGTTCTGCTTTCCGTAATCGGTTCAAGGACGTCTAATGCTTCAGTAGCCTGTGAGCCTGCGGTCGTTGAAGGCAGAACATCGTGGTTGAACGTACCTTCAGCTATCTCGAACCAGTTTAATTTCCTGCTTGGTTTCATAAAAGGTCCAAGCTGTTCCTTCAGTGATGCGAGGGAGGCGCGACAGTTTTCGCAGGTATCCATATAGTCAAAGCTGATTGTTGCACATTTGGGACATCTCATTTTTATCACCTTTCCGTAATCGTTGTTATTGATTTTTATTAGAGTTACATCGGCACCAGGCAGTTTTTCCCTCACCGCAATGCGGAGGTGTTTGCCTGTGCTTGATGTTGAGTCCTGTCCTGCAATTCTGTGGAGGCAGTCCATTCAAGTTCAAGCTCCAAAGCATATCTAATGCCCTCTTTTTTTGTTTTTTCGTCAAGTTTAATCTCAATCTTTATTTCTTTTGGCATGGATAATTCGATTGTCTTGTCATCCTGTTTCAGGACAAAACTTCCCTGCTCAAGGCAGTTGGCAGTTATTCTTAAAAATGAAATGACATCTTCTAAGTTTTTCCTGCCTTTTTCCTCATAAATGGTCTTTTTTTCTGACATGATTTTGTAGCCTCCTTTTTACGATTTAGTTAGTTTTTTGTCACAATAGCCCTTGATCCAGACAAAGGCAACCCTAAATCAGGCTTTGAAGGTTACATTAGAAACCCTAAAATTGATGGACAACAAACATG
>DYLC01000034.1:0-17447 GCA_020722285.1 Desulfobulbus propionicus
TAAACTGCCGGAAAAAAGAAATGTTGGAATGCAAGACCTGACCCCTATTAGCCCGGGAACAGCGTTATTAGAAGTTCTTATTTGGAGTATGGCTATTGCATGAGAGAAATAGCTGCATTCCTTGGAGTTCATTATGCCACCATCAGCCGGGCAGTAAACTGCCGGAAAAAAGAAATGTTGGAATGCAAGACCTGACCCCTATTAGCCCGCGGATCGGGGCGGCCAGACGATGGAATGGACGGACAGCTTTCCCATTGACCTTGTGCTCGACCAACGGATCAATGCCAAACAGGCTTATCAGCCACTGGTTGAGCAGCAGCTTGTTTCTGAACTTATGTGGTTTGGGGCCGCGTGAGCGTTGTTTAGCCATTGGACGATCCTTCCAAATTTTCAAGTGTTGTCAGCCAGCCATTGAAGACATGGCAGCTTTTCCTGATTCCGGCCAGACCAATCGCCTTGGCAATCGCAATGCCCGTAGATGTTTTACTGAACCTAGCGGAGAGCCTTGCAAGGCGTTTGGATGGGGCTGTTTCGGGAGAATCGTCAATATTTTCCGGTTCGCCGCATTCCGTTAAAATTTTGTTAATTTTCGAACAGGAAACATGGAGGGCTTCCGCAAGTTTTTCCGGTCCACTGAAAAGGAGCGCCTCAAACTCATGCATGGCGACATAGGGGATGAACCGTCTTCTCGCATCGTTACCCCCATATAATTCTGTTACCTTTTCTTGGGTGGCGCTGTTAATCGTTGCCGCCTTGCCTGAAGGGGTAGCCTGTTGTTTTGCATCAGCCAGGCCGGGCCAATCGTTTTTGATGCCGTAAAAGTCGATACACATGGTCAGGTAGGTGTCGTGCCGTTGCTTCAGGTGCAGGCCGATATCATTTTTCACTCTGGAAAACCTGACATCTCCGCCTTTCTGGCCCGACTTTGAAATGACAATCGGCGTTATAAAGACCCCTTTTCCTGCAAGATAGGGAGCCAATATCTCAGCAACGAAAATCTTTTCTGTCCGCCCCTCCACAAGCACTACAACTTCAGCATAGCTATTCATGAACCGGCCCTCCGGAAATGACATTCTTGCTCCAGAGTTCACCGACGGAATAGCTTTCCAGCCAGACATTAAAATCCTTCTCCTGCAACCTTTCAAATGTTGAGGCTCCATTCCTCCGGTTCACAACAATGATGTCCTCCACGCCGAAATAATCGATGAGAGCCGGAGATTGGGTGGACACGATTAACTGAGTTTGATTGGCCGCGCTCTGGATCAGTTCCGCCAAAATGGCAATGGCTTCCGGGTGCAGGCCCAGTTCAGGTTCGTCGATGATGATCGTTGATGGTGGATTTGGTTGCAGCAGCGCTGTGGCCAGGCAGATAAAGCGAATGGAGCCATCAGATAGCTGTGTGGGCCGCATCGGATAATCCTTGAGGCCCTTTTGCCGCCAGTCGAGCCGCAGATTTTCCTGGATGTTCGGTTCAAGAATGAAATCATCAAAGAAAGGAATGACCAGGCGAACCGCATTCACAATGTCGCCATAGGCATCAGGATGATTTGTTTTCAGTCCATAAAGGTATGGCGCAATGTTGGCGGCATCCGTGAACAATGTCTCCGCATGCCCCTGATCGTGATACCGACGCATGCCGGATTCAACACTCGTGTCGTGGAAGTGATATATCTTCCAGGAGCAAATGGCATTGTAGGTATGCCAGGATGCCCCGTGCTTACTTGTAAGTCCGGAGCTATTCCTGTCTGCCAAAAGACCGGGGTTGAAATTGCCGCTGCCAAGATTTCTCGTGGAATTTGCAGGGAAATAATGGCGCTGCTCGTTGTTGATCAGAAAAAAACCGTCCTGGGTTGGCGCCAGCTCAAAATCATAGCCATTCTGCCCGAAGGACATCTTGACGGCAATGGCTTTCGTCTGTTTCGGTCCGCCGAAGAGAAATGTATCGGCATTGCCGGCCACATACTCCTTGAGGCCATCTCGTTTCATCATGGCCGAGATCATGCGGAAGAATTCAACGAAGTTGCTCTTTCCCGCGCCGTTTCCGCCAATCAGGATGTTTAGGCTTTTCAACTCGAAGTCATTCAGCTCGCGGATAGACTTGAATCCTTTGATCGTCAATGTATCAAGAGATATTCCCATTTACACGCCCTCCCCATCCCACATGCGTTTCATAAACTCTTCTTCGATGAGGCGGACCTTCCAGTTCTCGTCAGCAAGCGCGAGATTGGGTAGATTGTTGCTGCCGTTGACGTAGATGGTGTCGAACTCGAAATCGCGGGTGCTGATGCGCATCTTCTGGAACCATTCATCCAGCATCAGGTTGTCGCCCTCTATGCCCTGTAAGCCCTCCCAGCAGCGCCCATCAGGTGGGTTAACCACCCGCCCGCTTGGGATTGTGATGGGGTAATCCTTGTCAATTTTCGCCTTCAACTCCGCCTTGCGGGCCTCGTCAACGACGCCGAAGGCATCCGCCACGATTGAAAGCAGGTCGGTGGTGATGAAGTCCTGAACTTCGGCGCTCTTTGCGTGCATGATGCGGTAAAAGCCGAAATCGAGATCCGGCTGGTCGAGCTGGAACAGCTCGGGAAGCTTTTTTAAAAGCCGTTGTCGTAACTGCTGCAAATCTGGCATGTTATTGCTCCAAAGATTCCGTTATCGGTAATAACAATTTTTTAGCGATTCCACGAGGCGGTCGTGCTTTTCAGCGATCTTGTCCTCGATATCAAATATCTTTTTTTGTTGTTTTCGCTTGAATTTCTCTGAGTTATGATATTCATTCTGCATGACGGAGACTGTATGCTTTCAGGGAAGTTCCAAAAATTAGCATGCCTATGTAGGTCATAGGCAGGTAGCCGCCGATTTTGTTCACACCGCCCACAGTATCTGTGCAGTTGGCGTTGCTAAGACAGATCATGCTATATTACTATCAATGACTGTAGATAATTCTTCTGACTGAAATTATCCTTTATATTAACAAGCTCCATGCACACATCGTTCAAAATAGCATTTGCGGTATCTGCCAGAAACTCATCAGGGCAGACATCGCCCGCCATTGCATCCAAAAAATGCTGAACACTTGTCCTTGAGGCCTCTGATGGCCTTCCATCTTCCGCTGGCCAGAGTCTTTTAAGCTGAACCAGCTCAGAAGACTTGACAGGAGCAAGCCCCACCTCTCCATAAAGGGCGTTTCTTGCAAGGCAGGTGGCAAGGGCTGCCTGCCATGTTACAGCTCTGCAAGACAGGTAGTTGCTTTTACGCCACCAGGAAAACCCTGGCCATGTACTCCAGTGAGGGTTTATTCTGCTGGCAAGCTGCGCCAGATTGTTGATTGAATCGGTTGCCGCCTGCGCCTGTTTTAACTGCCCCAAAGATGAAAAGGCCTCATATTTGTTGCTTTTTTCATTCCACATCACAGGTGGCAGCTTGATCAAGCCTCTGACCACATCAGGCAATGGGTCAGGAAGATACAGCAACTCGCTGTCAAGCAGCCCTTCCTCCATAAGCCTTTGCAGCCTGTCTCCCATTTTTCTCAGGCTTGACACAGCCATCCGGATCACGTCCTCTATGACAGCCGTATGGAGAAACCTGCCTGGGGTAAGCCCCTGCCTGCCTGCGACTGACATCTCAATGCCAAGATTGAGAAATGCAGAAGCCCTGTCAATCGCATTGTAAATGGCCGCAGGGTCGTCAAAATCCACATTTTCCACCATCATGATCTTGTTAGCGGCCCAGACCCACTCCAGCAGTATCCTTTCAAGTGTTATTCCCTGTTGGGCAAGCTCTGAAATGGCCTCATAGAGATACCTGTACTGCCCCATGTAAAGGGTAGGAACAAAAGCAGGCATGATAGCATCCTGATTTTCATACCATTTCAGCTCAACCTCCCTCACATCAGGCAATGGGACACGGGCGTAGATATCCACTGACTCGAAATAGTCAGGGATGCCAGCATCATTTAGACGGGCTACCCTCCTCTGAAACGCCGTCTCCAGATTGGCAGTGGGGGTTTCATAAAGGATGGTCTCCATGACTAAGGCATAGTCGCTGAAGTCAATATCTGCGACATCTTTTAACAATGGGATCAAAAGCGGCGTTGTTTCGTCCTTTTTAAAGCTTATAAAGTAGATATCTTCAAGGGTGAAACTACCTAGGACATCCCGCGCCTCCTGTATATCCATGTCATCAGGACGTTTTTCAAGTTTGATCAGAGGCCTGATAATGGCTGGCAGAAAATATGGATCATTCTCCATGATCCACCTGATCCAGTTGAGCTGAACAGTCTTTTCACATGCAGCGAGTATCGTAAGCCATGCAAGTATTTTGTCATGCCTCAGCTCATCTTTGCGCCAGATATCCAGATCCAGAAAAAACTGAAGCTGCTCAGGGGTTGCAAGCTCCAGAAGCTCAATGGAATCAGCAGGCCCAACCGCCTTGACAGTCCAGAAAAGCTCCTGAACCGGCATCTCGCGCACCAGTTCCCTTACCCTTGTTGACGCCATGAGTATGTCATAGCGATGCTCCCATGGAGACATCAGCAGCAGGGATGCCTGCTCGGACAGATCCATCTGAAGAAGCTGTTTCTCCATTTCGTCCTTGTTTTTTTGCAGAAAATTATCTGGAATCAACATTAAAATTACCTTTCATATTTACCGAAAAGAATTTATTAGGAACGTTCCAGAAATTAGCGATCCACCCCACCCGTGGCTGGGATTTATCATAAAGTAACTCTTGACTATTTTTGCCAAAATTGCCAGTGAAAACCAAAAAATACGCAATTTTAACAAGTTAAGTTGAAGTTACTTGGAAAAAATTTTGCTTGATGGCAAGGCATGAGGATGCTGAAAAGCGCAGCATACCCCCCAAATATTCTTCCCCTGACAAGGGGAGGTCAGGAGGGGTTTTCCAACAAACAACACAGCCATCAGGCAAAATAGCAATTTCTGGAACGTCCCTTGAGAATAACAAGACAACTATAATGCAACCCATAACTTTTTCACAGGAAATCTTCATACTCATAGTGGATGACGACCAGGAACTCGCTGTTCTTTTGCGGGATATTCTGCACAATGAACAGCGTTCTGTCAGTTTTGCAACTGATGGAAAACAGGCAATCGAACTGCTCCACAAGCATCCATGCTCAATTCTCATAACTGACATCCAGATGCCTGGCACAGATGGCCTGAGTCTCATGGCTCAGGCCCAGGCTATTCACCCTGATATCCTCACGATCATCATGACAGGCTATGCCTCCATAGAGACAGCCCTGAAGGCGGTAAAGGAAGGGGCTTATGACTTTTTAAGAAAGCCTTTCAGACTTGAGGAGATTAAAATCAGGGTTGAAAATGCCTGCGAGCGCATTCTATGCCGGAAAAAAAATGCGGCCCTCGGCCAGCTTCTTTTAGATATGGAGGCTGAACTCAAGCATCTCCAGGCTCAGCACAGTCCATCTAAAATAAGTGAGGAACCGGTCGTGATTGCCCCTGGGTGGCTTCCACCTGAACTGCTTCAGAAAAGCCTCATATCACCTGTCAAAAAAACTATTTTGGAGATTGAAAGGCTTGCGGAACTGAAGGAAAAGGGGCTGTTGACTGATGAAGAGTTTGCTGATCTGAAGTCCAAGGCTTTGACAAGCAGATGAAATACTGCTAAAAAAAGATTGCGACGTCATTATATTTTCCTGTATAAAAAATCTAACTTCAAAGAAGACTTCAAATGGAATACAACAAGAACGAGATAAAAGATTATCTGATTGATCACCTGAATTTCTTTATCGTAGGATCCCTTTTAAAGGGAATAATCCACAACTTTAACGGGCCGCTCCAGGTTCTATCCATGCATGTTGAGCTTTCCATGATGGATCTACAGAGAGAAAAAAAACTTCTGGATGCCCTCGTGCAATGTGACATCCCTGAGGATGTCAGAAAGATGGTTGATTTCAACATAAACAGGGTTGAGAAGCGAAGATCCGCCATTGCCACTATGCAAAGCGCTGTGGTGAAGATAGAAAAATTGGTTCAGCTTCTCACCACACGCGCATGGGATCCACAGGCGTTGACGACACCCGTAGCCCTCGCCAAACTGATAGAAGACGAAACAGTTTTCTGGCAGGGGGATCTCTTCTTCAAACACAAAGTCACTGTTTCTGTAGTTCAAAACGACCCGTCATGCATTATCCAGACTATTGAAGGCAAGGCCAGGGATGTGTTTGACTCTATGATGGCTATCTGTATAGAACTTCTGAGAAATTCAACGAACAGATCGCTGACAATCGAAATAAAGCGCGACGAAGGGCATCACCTCGTATCTTTCAGACACTCAGGATTAGACATTGACATAGGAAGGCGGCATGAACTGGAGATTTCACCAGAGCTTGTTTCTGCTGATACCCAGATATTCATGGACTGCCTTGCCAGCTTTGCTGAGGCCAGGACACATGAACTGGGATGGGAATTTGGGACAAGGCAGCAGGAAATTACCTGTAAAATCCCGGCTACTCCCAGAAAGTCAGATGCTGGTTCAGCATAATTTCCGGGACCACCCTTAAATGAACGAAAACCACTGTAAGGAAGAGGCCTGCGAAGCCTTTTGTGTGAAGGGAAATCCCAAAAATTAGAAATACTCACTCTCCTGCTGTCCCCATAGCCCACTCCAGGTTCACCTCGGCTACAAGATAGTCCCGAGCAGCCCTTGCAAGGTTGCTTTCTGCCCTGAGCAGATTTGTCTGTGCATCATCCACCTCAAGCCTGGTCTTGACCCCGTACTCAAACCCTTTCTCAGACATCTCAAGCAGCCTTTTAGCCTGACGTACTGTGCCAGACATAGCTGTGATTATCTCTGTAGCCTCTGCAAGGGCAAAATAGGCGGTTTTAAGCTCAAGGGCGATGGAGTCTTTAAGTTTTTGTTCCTCAAGTTGACTTGAACGCATGTCGCTTTCAGCCTGAATAGCGCGGCCCTTGCTTCGCATTCCGTCAAAAAACGGAAACGTCAGATACACCCCGATGTCCCATGCTGTGCCGTCAGATATCCTGTCAGCGCCTGCATCAGACATCTCAAGCCTGCGCCAGCCAGCAGAGCCTTTCAGGTCAAGCCTTGGCTTATCGTCGGCAGCGGCGATGGATACCAACTGTTCGTGGATAGCTATCCTTAGCCGTTGATCTGCAAGTTCAGGCCGTTTTTCCATTGCAATACGCAGACTCTGTTCAAAATTAGACGGCTCATCTGGTTTGGCTTCTATCCTTCTTCCAGCTACGTCTATTTCCTCATTCTGTCCTGCACCCAACAAGATTTTCAGCCTCTCAATGCCTGTCTTGATGGCATTCGCGGAACGGATCAACTCAGGTCTTGCATTTTCAAGCTCAACCTCAGCAGCTAAAAGATCATAATCAGTGGCGACACCTGCCTCCAGTTTGCGTTTCGCTTCAAGAAAATGACGCTCTTTCTGCGCCAGATTCTCCTGCGCCAGTCGGTAAAGCTCCTTGGAAAGCAGCACATCATAAAAGGCAATGGAAACATCGCGAAATGCTGCCTGACGAAAGAGTCTGAGCTGTTGCTCGGCTGTCTTAAGCCCGACTTCAGCGGCTTTGATGGCAGCGCTGACCTTGCCCCATGTGTAAAGCGGCTGGGATACAGTCAGGTCAATGGTTCTGACAGACTGGCTAAAGACTGCGCCATAGAGCGCCTTTGAACTTTCATCCTTGGCGTGGCTTACGCCGGCGTTGACTCCAAACTGCGGGAGCGCAGCAGCGCGCTCTTCCAGATATTTCCCATGAACATACGTGGCGTATTCCTTAGCCTTCTGGATGTCCAGATTTTTCTCTGAAGCTATCTTCAGACAATCTTCCAGCGTAAGAAGACGTGGAGCGGATAAGACTTGACCTGCAAACATCGTCATGCACAACATGCAAACCACACACATCGTCAAGAAAGCCAATTTTAAATTTTTTACAGCAAAAGCAGCTTTTTTTGCAACAAAAAAGGCGATTGATATCATGGCGCAGTCTGCCTTTTTCATGATCCACCCCACTTGCGCATCAGCCAATTACTAAAGTCATCCAGATAGGTGTACATCACAGGCACAACGATCAGGGTCAGCACAGACGAGGTTATCAGTCCTCCAACCACTGCGCGGGCCATGGGAGCGCGCCCCTCGCCTCCTGCGCCTACCCCGAAAAAGAGCGGCAACATGCCAAATATCATGGCAAGGCTCGTCATCACAATGGGTCTTAGTCTGGTGCGGCCAGCCTCAATCACGGCGTCTGTTCTGGAAAATCCATCGCGTGTTCTGAGCACCTTGGCATAATCCACCAGCAAGATAGCGTTCTTGGTCACAAGCCCCATCAGCATGATCAAACCTATCAAGGACATGATGTTGATAGTGTCGCCCATAATCCACAACATGCCAGCCATGCCAACGATGGACAGAGGAAGAGAGAACATGATGGCGAACGGCTCAAAAAAGGATTCAAACTGGGCTGCCAAGATCAGATAGACAAACAACACTGCAAGGAGCAAAGACTCTCCCATGAATGCGAAGGACTCAGCCATGTCCTCTGCCTCGCCTGAAAAACTTATCTTATAACCAGGCTCCATATTGATCTTTTTCGCCGCATCTTCCACTAATTTAACTGCTGTGCCTATGGGCATATTGTCCAAATTGGCTGAGATGGTCACAAGTCGCGAGAGATCCCTGCGGTTGACCTCAGCAGGAGATGACGCCGCATATTCGGTGATAACGCTGGCAAGTGGAATCAACCTGACAGAGCCGCCATCCTGGATTGATATCTTAAGACCGCCCAACTGCGAAGGATATCGGCGCAGAGATTCAGCAAGCCTCACTCGCAGGTCAACTGCATCGCCATCCTCATCTTCATAGGTGCTGACAGCCTCGCCGCCAACAAACTTGGAGAGGATTGTCGCCACATTCTGGCTTGAAACCCCTGCTGCAAGCGCCTTCTGACGGTCCACCTTCAGCCTGTATTCAGGGGTATCGTATTCAAGCGTAGCAGCCAGATCAACGATGCCAGGAATAGAAGACATGCCTTGTTTGAGTTCCGCGGCATACTTCTTGAGCAGGGTGATATCGTCTCCCTTGATCTCAACATTCAACGGTTTCACCGATGAACCTACGCCTCCCACCTCTTCAATGGAAAAATTTATGCCTGATATGGATTGAAATCTCTGTCTGATCAGACGCTGTAACTCAAACTGACCGCGTGTGCGTTCACTTTTTTCCTTAAGCTTGATGTAAAGCAGGCCTTCCCGAACAGTGCCGCTGTCGCCAGCGCCTATTGTGGCATAGGTATGGCTGATCTCAGGTATATCCTTGATAAGGACAAGCATACGGTAGAGACGATCTTCAGTTTCAATAATGCCCGCATCTGGGGCTGCCTTAAAAGAGACCTGAAACTCGCTTTTGTCCTCATTGGACATGAAGGATGACTCAAGTGTGGCCATGAGGACAAGCCCAAGCACAAAGGCTGTTCCTGCGGAGACCACCACCTTAAAACGATGTCCCAATGCCCAGGCAATCAGTCCCTTGTAGCTGTCGGCAGTTGAGTCAAACCATCCATTAAAACGCTCAAGTGCGCGCGCCAGCCCCTTTCGCCTGCCTTTCATGTGAATGGCAGGGTCATGCCATCTGGAAGAAAGCATGGGGTCAAGGGTGAATGAGACAAAAAGCGATACCAAAACCGCAAACGAGACCGTGATGCCGAAAGGAAAGAAAAATCGCCCTACAATCCCGCGCATGTAGGCTACTGGCACAAAGACAGCAAGAATGGACATGGTTGTGGCAAAGACCGCCAGCCCTATCTCTGATGTGCCAAAATGGGATGCCTCCATGTGGTCTTTGCCATGCTCCAGATGGCGCACGATGTTTTCCCGCACCACTATGGCATCGTCAATCAGAAGCCCGATGGCTAAAGACAATGCCATAAGCGTCATGACGTTTAAGGTCATGCCCATTGCGTTCATGACAATAAAGGAGGAGATGACCGAGATCGGAAGCGTAACGCCTGTGATAACTGTTGAACGCCAGGAATTGATAAACACAAACACGATCAGGACAGTGAGGATGCCTCCGACAATCAAGGTCTCCTCCACATCAGCTAAAGACTGGCGGGTCATGATGGAGCCGTCCCTTACAAGCGAAACACTTACGCCAAAAGGCAGCTCAGACGCAAGCCTTTCAATCACCTTTTTGACGTTGTCCACCACCTGAACCTGATTTGCACCTGACTGTTTGTAGATATCCAGACCAATGGCAGGCATACCGTTTACAAGGGCAAGTTTTCGTCGTTCCTCCACATTGTCAGAGACCTTGGCGACCTCGCCAAGGGTTATTGGACGACCGTTTTTATACAGAACAGCCATGTTGCGGTATTCATCCGCCCATTGCGGCTTCCCATCAATCCTGAGCGGATATTCCGAGCCGTCTTTGGTGAAACGGCCAATGGGTGTGTTGATATTCTCGCTCTGAAGACCTTTGACAAGGTCATTTACCCCAAGGCCCAATGCCTCAAGCCTTACAGGGTCAACCTCGACATTCACCTCGCGCTTTGCGCCTCCCACCAAATCCACCTTGCCTACACCTGACGCGCTCTCAAAGCGTTTTTTAATCTTTTTCTCCACAAAAGTGGTGAGATCGCGCTGGGACATGAGCGTTGACTGTATCGCCACTGAAGCGACCGGCATGGCATTAAAGTCTAATTTCTGGATAATAGGCTCTTCGATGTCGGAAGGGAGCTGGCCGCGGATGGAACTGATCTTGGCGCGTGCCTCCTGAGCAGCCTCATTTAACCGTTCTTCCAGCCTGAACTCCACCACTACAGTCGAGACCGATTCACGGGAGTTAGAGACCACGTGTTTGACGCCAGCGATCTGGTTTACCGCCTCCTCAATGCGCTTGGAAACCTCACGCTCCACTGTCTCAGGCGACGCCCCAGGATATTTGGTAACAATGGAAATGACCGGTATCTCCACATCAGGAAACATCTCCACAGAAAGACGCCTGTATGAAAAAAGCCCAAGCGCCACAAGTGAAAGCATCATCACCACGGCAAAAACAGGGCGTTTGATGGATAAGTCAGAGAGGATCATGGAAACCTTGGTTCACGGCAAAGGTGGCAAGTCAAGTTCTTTAAGAAACGCATTGTGTTTATCCAGTGCCATCTCAATGTCTTGCTCCAGTTTGATTAACTCTGCATTGACTAAAAGATTTTTTGTTGTTGCACTATGCGACTGATACGAATGGCTCATTGGTTAGTGCGTTATTATTAATTTACCATCACAGGTAAGCTCAAAGCTGATCGTGCCATCCACATCTGTTCTGAGGATCCTGGCATTGATCTTTTCATATCTGCCAAGCACTTCTTTTGCAGGATGATGAAATCTGTTGTGATATCCTGCTGGAAACACAGCATATTCAGGTTGAGCTTTTGCTATAAATGCCTCGCTGCTGCTTGTGGCGCTTCCATGATGAGGAACTACCATCACATCCACGTCCTCTGTTGCTGAAAGTATGCACTCCTCACGGTCTTTTTCCATATCACCTGTAATCAAGATTTTTTTGTTGAAGTAGGTCATGATCATGCCAAGAGAACTGGAGTTTCTGTTTGTGACGTAAGGGCACGCAGTCAGAGGCAGGAAACGAAGACAGACATCTGAAATGCAGATATTTTCATTGCCCGTAAAAAAAACCTGTTGGATGCCTTTTGCTGTCGCGATGCTGTTCAGGTTTCTCCAGGCATTCTGGTCCTGTGAAAAATCAGTTCGCCATATCTCCGTAACCTGAAACTGGTTCATGATTGAAGCGGCTCCTCCGATATGGTCTGCCTCAGGATGGGTAAGCATGATGACATCGAGCTTGTTATAGCCGAGTTGCCTGAGAAACGGGGCAACAATGCATGCGCCTGCATCGAAACCATAATTAGAAACAGGTCCTGTGTCAATTACCATATTTTTTCCGTCTGGAAACTCTACAACCTGGCAGAGGCCCTGACCGACATCCAGCACATGAAATCTGAGCGAACCTGAGTTGCGGAACAGCTTTTTCCCTGAAAACATCAATATCCCAAGACCTGTCAGGCTTATTGCCGTAACACAGAGCAAAATCTGTGATTTTTTATTTTTACCACTGAGGCTCAGAAACAGGATGAACAGACTTGAAAATGCGAGAGCGCATAAAAAATCAGGCCTTGGAAGCCATAAACTTGAGCCTTCAAAAGAGGCAAGCCAGGAAAGATAGTCAATACCTGTCTTGATCAGATGTTCTGCGATGTTCCAGAGAAAAAACGCCCCGCTTTTCCATACTGGCAGCAGCGCCATTCCAGCAACAAGAGCAGGAAGGATGGCAAGTGTAGCAAGGGGAATCAGGACAAGGTTGGCAGGAAGGGTCACAAGGCTCATCCTTTGGAAGTGCCATAGCACAAGAGGGGCAGTGCCTATTGTTGCGATGATGGTGGTAAAGCAGGCTCCCGCCAGCCATAGTATGATTTTTTGGGAAAAGTCAGGATCAGGCGCCTTGGTTACAATTAAATTTTGCAGCCTTGCTGAAAGCACAAGCGTCAGCACTGCCATGAATGAAAGTTGAAAGGAGACATTGAAAAGATAAAGGGGCTCCAGCAGAAGCAGCGCCCAGGCAGCTATGGCCACGGCATTAAGAATGTGCTTTGGGCGATCAGCAAGAAAAGCCACACCAACTGCAAATATCATCAGCATCGCCCTGTGAGCTGATGGTGAAAGCCCTGTCAGGACAGCGTAAAACATGGCTGCTGCCATGGAAAAGCACGTAGCAAGTTTCAGGATATCAAAGCGGAGCATAATGGTTTCAGAGCGTGACAAAATCTTATAAAGCAGACCGCCAACTGCAAAACTGATGATAGCCATGTGAAGGCCAGAAACAGCAATCAGGTGTCCTGTGCCTGTTTTTGCAAAAAATTCCCGAGTTTCATTGTCAATCCAGCTTTTTTCACCCAGCAAAAGTCCTGCTGCTATGCCTCGCTTGTTTTTGTCGAGTGTTTTTTGCATGGCTTTCATTACAGCAGATCGCAGGTTTTCAATGGCGTATTCTGTAGGCCAAAGCTCTCTTGACCATGATGAATGGCCTGTGATAGCCACATCAAGCGTGGTGTTTACAGATGCTTTAACCAGTATGCCTTGTGACGCCCACCACCTTTCCTCATCAAAAGTCCCTGGTGTTTTATAGTTTCTGATCTTTTTGAGTTTTGCTTTGAGTCTTACCTGATCGCCGCAGGCGATGTCCTGCCAGGAAATGCTCGAGAGTGTGACAAGAATCTGGCCGGTCATCTCTGTATCAGCACCTGGATTGTGCAGGATGAGGGATCCCAGATATATTCGCGCTCCTTCCTGAAGGTCTTTGTTTGTGTTGACAGGGGTTGGAGCCTTGAGTACATGGCCTGAAATAATAACCTCACTGTCATTTTTAGCCAGTTCAAGCAGGTCTTTGTGTTCATTCAGGCATATCTGCCATGACAGCCAGGAATATGCAGAGCCAAGCAGACAAAACACAACAAAATTAAAGATGAGGCTTACAATAGTCTGCCTTTTTTTGTCCTGATGCTTTTTGATCTCAAGCCAGATATAGCAGCCGAATAATGCTGCTGCAAAAGATATGGACTCAAGAGACAGTCCATTGTGCCAGATCGCTATGCCAGCGCAAAACGGTGCGAGAAAAAGGAGAAGAGGCGTTGGAAACAATATTTGGCTGGTTTTTAGGTCCATGACAGGATGTTGTCGCTTTGCCTTGTAACCTGCCTGTTGTAATGGTAAAAAACAGTCATTTTATACTTGAAAGGAGCAATATTTATTATGGCAGATTGTCTTTTTTGCAAAATGGTAAAAAAGGAGATATCCCCTGACGTTGTCTATGAAGACGGTGATGTCCTGGCTTTCAGGGATATAAGACCTCAGGCGCCAGTGCATGTGCTTATCATACCTAAAAAACATATAGCAACCCTTAATGACCTGCAACCAGAGGATGCACAACTGATAGGCAAAATTTTCCTCGCGGCGCAGAAGGTGGCAAAAAAGGTTGGTATTGACCAGAGTGGCTACAGGACGGTCTTTAATTGCAATCGAGATGCCGGCCAGGAGGTTTATCACATACACCTGCATGTATTGGGAGGCAGGAAGATGACATGGCCGCCTGGCTAAATGTTTTGTGTCAGACAATTTTTGGCATTTTATGGGAGACACTTGACAACTGTATTGACTAATGTCAACGCAGTTGTCTTGATGAGGGCATTTTTTTGACATTCTCCGTCTGTTTTTATGAAAATTAAGAGGCATTGAAATTGCTTCTCTGATTCTGTGAAAGCACAGTTAAGGAGGCAGCCATGACAATCTCTATACATCATAAAAACAGACGGGATATCATATGTCATTATATGTCACCACTGCATCTTTTTGCGCCTGTAATTCGAAGCGCTCTCAGGACTCACTGGCGGCTATGGCGAATTGTGCTGTTTGCCGTCGTAAGCGCCTATGATGGTCTTTACAGAAACGTCATGCGTTGCAGTTTAACGACTAAGGCTAATGATGAGGAAAGAAAGCAGATCAGATGAAAATGACTCTACAGCGCTGGAGAGTGCCTTTACTCCGGCATAAGGATCTGGTCGGTCTGCTGTTTTTTGTATAAAAAAGTCCTTTTGGCATAAGACGTTGCCGTTTCTGTTGCTAACCACTGTAATCTTTATCTCAAGTTCCACATGGCTTTTAAGTGATTCTGGCTGTTGCTGCATGTTGCCATGAAAAACCTGCCTGATGCATAACAGTTCAGAAAAAATCGTTAAATCAGCCTCTGAAAACGTGCTGTTTTCAATGACTGCCTTGAACAGTCCGCTCCTGCCAAGCGATTGAGAAATAACTGTTGTAAGCATCTGCGCAGGAGGCCTTGCCCAACGGTTCATGGCAAATACTTTATGCGCAAAAAGTTCGTCTGTAGTGTAGATCATTTCATCTGTTTCAAATCCAGACGTGGCCTTCATGGGTGCGATCATGACCACTGGCGCGTCATTGGCTGCAAAAAGGGGTGGATTTACTGAAACATTGGTATTCAATTCAAGAAGATAGGTCTTTATTTCTTCCTGGGCAGCAGGTTTTAGCGCCACAGAACATCCTGTGTGAATACAGCAAAAAAAAATGATTATTAAGCAGGTATAGATATTTTTCATTATTCGCCAGGCCCTTTCGTAGCTTGCGGTTTTCCGAAGAGCAGCATTTGCGGGCGTTGCTCAAGCTGTTTTGCAAGACTGGAAAGCCTTGTGCTGGTCTGTTTAATCTCGTTTGAAAGCGCTACAAGTTCTGTGGAAAGCTTGTCTGTATTTTTGCCGAATCTTTCTCCCTCTTCCTTAACCTCAAGTTGAATTGTTCTGCTTGTCGTCGAGATGGTCTCGGCCATATCCCTTGCTGCATTTGCAGCCTGCCCCACAGCGCCAAGTGTAGCCTGAAGTTCATCGTTTGTCTGGTTAACCTTTGGGATTACAGAGGAAAAGTCACGCAGCATATCGCCAATCGTTTTTATTTCCTGATCGGCTGTAGCAGTCAGGCAGGCAAGGTTCTGAAGAAGGTCAGAAAATGCCTTAAGATTCCGGTCGTCGAGCATCTTGTTGACTTGATCCACTGTAATCATGAGTTTTTCAATAGGGTTTTGCAGGCGCTCTTCTATCCTCAAAAACAGTGATGGTTTATTCCGGATAACAGGATATTCCTCGCCTTCGGTATGGGTAAGGACAGGAGCATCCGGCGCGCCTCCTGAAAGGTTCAGGTATGCAAGGCCTGTGATCCCCTGAAACTCAAGCGTGGCAACGGTATCCGTTGTTACAGGGGTACCTTTTTGTATCTCAACCAATATCCTGACTGTGTCAGGCCTGTCTGCTGGAAGCGTCAAATTAAGCACCTTTCCCACTGTCACACCACGATATTTTACAGATGCATCCTTGTTAAGTCCGCTTACAGATTCATTGACATAAACAAGATATCGCTCTGTTTTTTTCCCAGGGCTGCCTGATGCAAACCAGATAATTCCTGTGATCAGGATCGCTGTCAGGATAATAACGAACATGCCCACTATAGTATAGTTGGTTTCTGTCTCCATTTTATTACACTTTCGGTAGTGTTTCAAAAATTGTTCTTTTGCCCGCAAGCTTTAGCTTTCCTAACCCCACGAAGCAGGGTGGGCATGGCGCTCTGTGTTATTTTCCACGCCTTGTTTTTTTTATTGCAAGGCGTAGGACAAATGCCCACATATCAGAACATGTGAAGGGCGAATTGTAAAGTGTGATAGAACCTCCCTTTATTTTCCCCCCTTCCCACTTTGCACTTCCCCCTTCGCACTCTGCACTTTGCACTCTGCACTCTGCACTTTGCACTTTGCACTTCCCACTTTGCACTCTGCACTTTTTTTATATAGTTATCTCTATTTTTTATTGAAATCCTGCGCAGCCCTGGCCCTTGGACCTCTGAAAAGTTCTTTGATTACAGGATGCTCTGAGCAGGATAGTTCTTTCATATTTCCGACTGCCAGAATTTTTTTTTCTCCCAGCACAGCGACACGGTCTGTAATCCGCCAAAGCGAGTCAAAATCATGGGTGACCATGACTACTGTAAGACCCAGCGACTTCTGTAATTTCAGAATGAGTTCGTCAAAAAGTCCTGCGCTTACAGGGTCGAGCCCTGCTGTAGGCTCATCCAGAAACAGGATGTCAGGGTCAAGACTGATAGCCCTTGCAAGCGCTGCGCGTTTTACCATGCCGCCGCTTAACTGGCTTGGAAACAGCCTACCCACCTCTTTTTTGAGCCCTGTGAGCAACAGTTTCAGTTCTGCTATCTCTTTTGCAAGACTTATGGAAAGCCTGGCATGAATCTTGAGCGGAGCCTCTATGTTTTCAAGCACAGTCAAAGCGCTAAAAAGCGCCCCTCCCTGAAACAGGAAACCGGTTTTTTTTCTGAGCCAATCCAGCTTATCCGCTGAGCTTGTGACAACAACCTGCCCCAGAACCTTAATAGTCCCTTTTTCAGGGCGTAAAAGCCCTGCCATTTCTTTAAGCAGGGTGGATTTACCGGATCCGCTTCCACCAACGATACCCATCACCTCGCCAGCATTTATTTGCAGGGATATGTTGTCGTGTATCAGCCTTTTTCCGAACCTGGTAGTTATGCCATCTAGTTCGATTGCGATATCACATGAAAAATCTGATGGATAATTGTCAATTTTCATGGTTATTACCCATTTCTGCCATTGTTAACCTTATTGTTTTTAGTTCTGCGGTGAGAGTTTTTTTCTGTATGAATCACCTGCAGTTATCATGACATGATGAGCTTGATGGCTCACAGTCTATCCATGGCTGAGTTTGCCATGACTGGATCGGAAAATAGGGCATGCAAGCCAGTCCTATGGCAACCTATTGCTTGTGATGATAAATGAAGAT
>DYLC01000034.1:17547-20039 GCA_020722285.1 Desulfobulbus propionicus
AGGGCATGCAAGCCAGTCCTATGGCAACCTATTGCTTGTGATGATAAATGAAGATTGACAAAAGCGGCTGCCTGATAGAAAACAGACAACTGGGTAGCGCCAACCGCCTGGAAGCGTGCTTGGCCATTGATCTGGTTGTGGCCTGGCGGCTTTTAGATCTCACCAAACTTGGCCGCGAAAATACGGGTAAAGGACAGTGCAAAGCAGGGTGGGCAATGCCTTGTCCTTTAACAAAATTTCTTTTGGAATCACCCTGAATCTAATCAGACACTTACGGCAGACAGGTCACCGATTTCAAGAAACATTCTGGAAATAACCCACAAAAGGCTGAGCCTGTTACGCCTGACTGCGCTGTCTTCGGCCATGACCATGACATTGTCAAAAAAGGAGTCAACAGGCTCCTTAAGGCTCAGGAGTTTGAGCAGGGCCTGTTCATATTGCTGGCTCACAATCAGGGGCTCGACCTCAGACTTTACACCTAGATATGCACTGTAAAGTGACTTTTCAGCATCCTCCCTTAAAAACTCCTGTGTAGGGCTGTCGCCATCGAATTCCCTGAGTATGTTCATGATCCTTTTAAAGGCAATGCTGAGCGGCTCAAATGCAGGCTGTCTGCGCACAGACGACAGGGCCTCTATGCGCCTTGTGCAATCTATAATGTCATCAAAACCGCATCTTGTGGCTGCCTCAATCACATCGGCCGCAAAGCCCTTTGAGGTCATGTCAATCGAATACCTGCGCAGGAAAAAGGCCATGATATCATCTATTGACAGTTTAGCAGAGATTTTTTCAGGTAAAAGCGACCCTGAAAAACCAAAGGCCTCCCTCAGCGAAAGCCTGTATTTTTCATGTGAAATAATATGGAGAATGCCAAGGCACTGTCTTCTGAGCCCGTAAGGGTCTGTGGCGCCTGTAGGTTGCAGTCCGAGGGCAAAAAAGGCTGTGATGTTGTCAAATTTGTCTGCAAGGGACAGAACCGCCCCTGCTGTGGTGGCAGGCAATGCAGCATCTGCGCGCACTGGCATGTAGTGTTCAAGGATTGCATCGCTCACCTCCTGAGACTCGCCTGAAAGCAGGCTGTAATGCCGCCCCATAATACCCTGAAGCGTTGGAAATTCGCCCACCATGCTCGTGGTCAGGTCTGCCTTGCACAAAAATGCCGCCTTTTCAACCGTATCTTTTGAATCCGGCGCAAGCCTTGAGGCAAGAAACGATGCTATCTTTTGTACCCTCAAGGTTTTGTCCCAGATCGAACCAAGCTTTTGATGAAAAACCACGCCCTTGAGCCTCTCCGTAAAATCCACAAATGGTTTCTGGGTATCTTCCCTGAAGAAAAATGCGGCGTCACTGAGCCTTGCCCTTAGCACCCTCTCAAGCCCGTTTTTGACCATTTCAGGCCTTGGCGAGGCTGTATTGACAATGCCTATAAAAAATGGCAGCAGCCTTCCTGACTCATCCTCCACAGCAAAGTATTTCTGATGCTCTTTCATGGAGGTAATCAGCACCTCCTTTGGAACAGCCAGAAACTCGGCGTCAAATCCCCCGCAGATCGCGCCAGGAAACTCATTCAGGTTTGTGTTAGTCAGGGCAAGCTCCTCGTCTTCCACAAGCCTGCCGCCAACAGCCTTTGCAGCGCTTCTGGCCTCTTCAATCAGCTTTTGTTTCCTTGCATCAGGATCCGCCATGACATACGCCTGCTGCATGGCATCGAGATAGGCCTGCCTGTTGCTTGTGAGCCTGACAGGTTCCTTAGACATGAATCTGTGTCCTTTGCTCATCTCAGAGGACGTGATGCCAGCCAGCTCAAATGGAACTGTCTCATCGCCGAAAACAGCGGCTATCCACCTGACAGGTCTTGGAAAACGTACCTTCGTTTCGTTCCAGATCATGTTTTTGGGAAACTGCAATCTCATGATCAAGTCAGGCAAAAGCTCTCGAAGTATTTCAGCGGTCTGCCTGCCTGGAATGTGCTTGTGGATGACCACATACGCCCCTTTGTCAGTCTCCTCCAATGCAAGGACAGAGACATCAACGCCGTTTGTCCTGGCAAAACCGGCAGCGGCCTTCGTAGGAGCGCCTTCCGGGGTAAAGGCTATCTTTGCAGGCGGCCCCATGATCTTCTCATCCCTGTCAGGCTGTTCAGTATCCAGACCCTGCACAGAAAGTGTCATGCGTCTTGGAGTAGAAAAAGTCGCTATGTCTACCCATGAGAGGTGATGTTGAGAAAAAGCATCCCCTGCTATACGGGCAAGCTCGCTGACTGCCCGTGGGATAAATGAAGAAGGGATTTCTTCTGTGCCGATTTCAAATATCAGGTCTTTTCTGCTCATAATTATGTTTCTTTACGTTTAGATTTAGGGTAATTTCAAAAATTATCTGTATGTTATAGCAAAACAATCTGCTTATGACAACAGTATTTCAATCCACGCCCCCGCGCGGCTGACCTTTACCCACACTTAACACCGGGGGTCAAGGTGGAGCCGCCAAAGGGG
>DYLC01000035.1 GCA_020722285.1 Desulfobulbus propionicus
ACTTCGCAGGCCTCTTCCTTGCATCTGGGGCACTGCTGAATAGTTACAGTATGGTAGTTTTCGTTCGTTTTCGGCATTATACTGGATAGTTACAAAAAAGATGAACAAACCTGAAATGGCTGGAAAAGATATTGTCGGAACAAAGACACGCTGGCCTGAAAACGGCGCTGGCTCGCTTCCTGACGTGCAATCGCTGGTGGATGACCGCAATATCCCTCTTGAAAGGGTTGGGATCAAAAACATCCGTTACCCCATTGTTGTGCTTGATAAAACCAAAAAACATCAGCACACAGTGGCAAATGTGAACATGTATGTAAATCTGCCTCGTGAGTTCAAGGGAACTCACATGAGCCGTTTTGTGGAGATTTTAAACGAATACCAGGGTGAGATCAGCGTAAGCACCTTTTCAGGGATACTTGCAGAGATGAAACGGCGCCTAAATGCCCAGGACGCCCATCTTGAGGTGGATTTTCCGTATTTCATCGAAAAACAGGCGCCAGTCACTGGCATAACAGGCCTTTTAGAATACAAATGTGGCATTTATGGCACATTGAGCGACCGGCTTGACATGGCGCTTCATGTCCATGTGCCAATCACAACGGTATGTCCCTGCTCCAAGGAGATATCGTTATATGGCGCTCATAACCAACGGGGAGAGGTTAAGGTGGCGGTGCGTTTTGACAGATTTCTGTGGCTTGAGGATATCATCGTCGCAGTGGAGCGCTGCTCATCATCAGAGGTTTACTCTGTGCTTAAAAGGCCTGACGAGAAATTCGTCACTGAAAAGGCCTATGAAAATCCAATGTTTGTAGAGGATGTAGCGCGCTGTGTAAGCGAACGCCTCAGACTCATTTCGGAGATAACATGGTGTTATATCGAAGCAGAAACCTTTGAGTCAATCCACAATCATTCTGCTTATGCCATGACTACATGGAAAAAAGGTGAATTATGCCATCTGAACTTATAATAAATACCGCCCCCTGGGAAACCCGCATAGCGCTTATGGAAAACGGGCTTGTAGTTGAGCTCCATGTGGAGCGAAGGGCTGAGCGAGGCTTTGTAGGCAATATTTACAAAGGCCGCGTGGTCAGGGTGCTGCCAGGCATGCAGGCGGCTTTTGTGGACATCGGCCTTGCAAGAACCGGGTTTATCTATGTCGCTGATGTATATGATCACATGGCTGAGTTTGAGGCCATGCTCGGCGTAAAGGATGCGGATGCCCCAGATGACGATGAACTTGAAAACAGGTACTCCGCCTTCCGTTATCAAGGCTTCAGGATTGAAGACCTGCTGCATGACGGTCAGGAGATCATCGTACAGGTTATCAAGGAGCCTATTGGTTCAAAGGGGGCGAGGCTGACCTCTCACATCTCAATCCCGGGCAGGCACCTTGTGCTCATGCCGTCAGTGGATCAGGTAGGCGTTTCACACAGGATAGAGGATGAGACCGAACGCAAAAGGCTCAGGGAGATAATCGAGTCTATGAGGCCTAAAGGCCTCGGATTTATTGCGCGTACAGCCTCTGAAGGTCTAATGGCTGAAGACATCAAGATAGAGATGGATTTTCTGGTGCATCTCTGGGATGTCATTCAGAAAAAGGCCCAGTCCATGTCTGTTTCAAGCCTGATCTATGAGGACCTGGACGTAACCCTAAGGGCAATCCGTGACCTGTTCTCAGGGGATGTACACAGGCTTGTAGTGGACTCCTCTGATGCATGGCACAGGATAATGACATTTGTGGACACCTTTGCCCTGCACCTGCGTCCAAAAATCGAGCTTTATGAAGGCAGCATGCCTATTTTTGACTACTATGGCATAGAAGTTGATATGTCCAGGGCAATGGGCAAAAAGGTCTGGCTGAAGTCAGGGGGCTATATCGTCATAGAAAGCACTGAGGCGCTTACCACCATTGACGTAAACACAGGCAAGTTTGTGGGCAAACGCCACCTTGAAGACACTATTCTGAAAACCAATCTTGAAGCAGCAAAAGAGATAGCCTTTCAACTGCGTCTTAGAAACATTGGAGGTCTCATAATCATTGACTTCATAGACATGGAAAGTGAGGTCAATCGTCAGGAGGTTTGCCAAACCCTTAAGGATAATCTTAAAAAAGATCGCTGTAAAACGAGCATGTTAAAGATGTCAGAATTAGGCCTAATCCAGATGACTCGAAAGAGAAACAGGGAGGGACTGCAAAGTCTTTTGTGCGAACCATGTTTTTATTGCGAAGGAAAAGGTGTTTTAAAGTCAAAACGCACTATCTGCTATGACATTTTCCGAAAGATACAACGAGAGGCAGGATTCAAAAAAGGCAACAGGGTTGATGTGTTTGTCCATCCTTGGCTTGGGGAGTTGCTCTTGAAAGAAGAAGCGCATCACGTGGAGTTTCTTGAAAAAAAGATAGGGATGGAGATGTGTATCACCTCAAAGCCTGAGTTTCATCTGGAGCAGTATGAGGTAGAGTACCACTAATCGAAAGATGTAACTATCCATTATAATGCCGAAAATGAACGAAAACCACCGTACTGTAAAACTATTCAGCAGTGCCCCGGATGCAAGGAAGAGGCCTGCGAAGTGTGCTGCCTGCACATGAGCAGGCCGATGACGCAGCAGATGGGGTGTTGCTGGATAGTTACCGAAAGATTTGCACATCATGAACAATAACTTCAATAAACACGACCTATTTTACATGGACAGGGCTATCAGGCTTGCAAGGCTTGCAGAAGGGCACACTGCGCCTAATCCGCCTGTCGGGGCAGTGGTGGTCAAGGATGGCAGGATTATCGGTGAGGGTTATCATAAAAAGGCAGGAACACCCCACGCAGAGATAAACGCCCTTTCGCAGGCAGGAGATGCCTCAAAAGGTGCAACGCTTTATGTGACGCTTGAGCCATGCAATCACTACGGAAAAACCCCTCCATGCTCCAAGGCAGTGCTGGCAGCAGGGATTTCACGAGTGGTCATCGGTTTTAGGGATCCCAATCCAAAGGCACAAGGCGGCGCTGATTTTCTGGCTGAAAATGGCGTGACTGTCCAGACTGGGTGCAGACAGGAGGAGTGCAGGCTTTTGGTCATGCCGTTTGTGAAACACGTCTTAACACAGATGCCGTGGGTCAGATGCAAGGTCGCCATGAGCCTTGATGGCAAGATCGCCACCAAAACAGGGGATTCCAAATGGATAACCAACAGCCAAGCCCGCTCATTTGGACACAAACTCAGGGCGCGCAGCCAGGCCATACTCGTGGGCATTGGCACAGCTCAAGCCGATAACCCAGAGCTTACATGCAGGCTCAAGGCTGTCTGGGCAAGAAACCCTGTGAGGGTTGTGCTTGATAGCAAGCTTGAAATTGCCCCTGACTGCAAGCTCTGCCAGCCTTCCCCACAAGGGAAAAACACTGCAAAAACCATCATAATTGCCTCAAATTCGCACACAAATGCCGAGTTAGTGCAAAAAAAGGCAGAAATGCTGCAAGCAAGAGGGGTTGATGTCTGGTTTGCAACATCTGACAGCTATGGCAGACCAGACTTGCAACATGTCCTTGCCATGCTTGGAGGCGCAGGCATACAGTCAGTTTTGGTGGAGGGCGGCGCAAGGATTCACGGGGCATTCTGGGATGCCGGGCTTGTGGATGAGGCATTTTTCTTCTATGCGCCCATTGTGCTTGGAAGCAGTCATGCGCGAAGCGGCATTGAAGGCACAGGAGTTGAGCTTGTTTCGCAAGCGATGCGTCTAAAAGACATCAAAATCAGGCATTTTGGCGATAACTGGATGGTTTCAGGAAAACTCCACTAAAAAAGAAAGGACAGGCATTTTTTTAACCTGTTGAAAACGCTCATGGGAGGAGGTCGGAATGATTAGATGGTTCAAAGTCATTGTTGAGAAGCATTCAGACGGATATGTTGCATATCCTTTTGGTCTAAAAGGAGTTGTAGTTGGTGAAGGCAATACTTATGAAGAAGCATTGATGGATGTCAAATCCGCTAACAATGCCTAATCATTTTCTGATAAAAGGGTCAACCCTGCGGACGATACTCACTCAAGCAGGCATAGCAAGAGATGAGTTCTTGAACGCATACGAAGAGAGTTGAAAGCGCTCAAGTGAACGTTTGAAAATAATAATTCTCAAAGAGCCTCAAGAAAAATAAGGAAAAAGAAAGGACAGGCATTTTACTGTTGATAGCTAATCACCGGCATTTTTCTGGCGCTGTTGAGAGCTAAGTGCCAATCAAACTTGCAAGCTTTTTCAAGCCAACATGTACATAGCCAGCAATCAATAGAAAAAAATCCAACTTATCATTATAAAGATTGCATTTCTCCAATGTATTGTAATAAGCAAGCCTGCTTTGTATTTCCCCTGAGATATTGGCGATCGCATATCCGTGACCCAGAAGAACCAGATTCATAATAAGCCTTGCTGTCCTGCCATTGCCGTCAATGAACGGGTGAATAGTCGCAATGCGCTCATGTATCTCTGCGGCGTAAATCACAGGATGAAGCCTTGTCTCTGCCTCAACAATCCAATACCCCAAATCTTCCATCATTTTTGGAATCAACCAGGGTTGTGGAGGTATATGCCTGTTGCCTGAAATGGCTACAGGCACAGAGCGATATCTGCCTGCATTCTCTCTGTCAATCCCTCTTAAGATGATTGCATGGACATTTTTGATTATGGTTTCCGAAATCTGCTGTTTCCCGACAATTAACTCACGCACATATAAAATAGCCTCATAGTGGTTGCTTGCTTCCAGATGTTCCCTCATGGATTTTCCAGCGATTGTCAAGCCCTTGTTGATGATGATATCAGTTTCGCGCAGCGTAAGCGTATTGCCTTCTATGCTATTGCTGTTGTATGTGTATTCTATATCGATGGTATTTAATATTGAGTCATTGACTAATGGTCTCGCAGCATCAAGTTTTTGCTTAAGACGATCAATCTCTGCTAATAGAGCTGTCAATTCGTCAGACATTTGCTTTCTCCTCATGCTTTAGTGAAGTTCCAGAAATTGCTAATTTCTGGAACTTCACTTTATTTCAACGCTGGCACTGCATGATCTGAAACGAATCAGCAGAGAGGCTTCCACCATGTCTCGTTTTTGATATACCATAGCACGGTCTCCTCAATGCCTGAAGAAAGGTTGTGGCTGCATTTAAAGCCAAGTTCTTTTTCTATCCTGGCGCAGTTAATGCCGTAACGTCTGTCATGACCAGGCCTGTCTGTAACAAATGTAATCAATTCCTTGCATGAGCTGCCTTTGCCAGCAGGACAATCAGGATAGCTATGCGCCAGTTCAGGATTTTTGACAAAAAGCTTGTCAATAGTGGAGCAGATAGCGTTTACGATCTCCATGTTTGTCTTTTCGCACTGACAGCCGATGTTGTAGGTCTGTCCTGGAACCCCCTTTCTGATCACCAGTTCTATACCTTGGCAGTGGTCTTTCACATGCAGCCAGTCGCGGATATTCAGGCCGTCCCCATAAACGGGAAGCAGTTTTCCTCTCAGGCAATTCAAGGTCATGAGAGGGATGAGTTTTTCCGGAAACTGATAGGGCCCGTAGTTGTTGGAACAGTTTGTAGTGGTGACATCAAGACCGTATGTGTGATGATATGCCCGCACAAGATGGTCAGACGAGGCCTTGCTGGCCGAGTATGGGGAGTTGGGGGAATATGGCGTTTTTTCTGAAAAACCAGGCTCATCCGGCCCAAGCGAGCCATATACTTCGTCTGTAGAGATGTGATGGAAGCGATGTTCAATACCTTTTTTGTCTTCAATCCATCTTTTTCTGGCAGCCTTCAAAAGCGTATGGGTACCGATGATGTTTGTGGTGATAAAGGCGTCCGGGCCAGTGATAGAGCGGTCAACGTGAGACTCTGCCGCAAAGTGGACTATGCAATCTATGTCAAATTGTTGTAAAAGGTCATAAACCAGATCGTAATTGCAGATGTCGCCCTTTACGAACTGAAAGTTTGGATTTGTTTCAAGGCCTTCAAGATTTTTCAAATTACCAGCATAGGTCAGTAAATCCAAAACAACAATAAGATTATCAGGATAGCGATTCAGCCAGTTGTGTACAAAATTCGAGCCAATGAAGCCTGCGCCGCCTGTGACAAGTATTTTTTGAAGAGTCATTGCAAAATCCTTGTATCTGCTTAAAATAATAAAATTACATCATACACATTGGAGATGACTTTGAAAATAGGAGTATTTGGCGGGACATTCGACCCCGTGCACATCGGACACCTGCGGTCTGCATTAGAAACGCTTGAACTGCTTGACCTTGACGAAATCTGGTTCATACCAGCGGCATTCCCACCTCACAAAGACCAGACTACATTTGCGTCTTTTGAGCACAGACTCAACATGCTGAAACTTGCCACAAAACACCTGGATTTTTTTCGGGTGCTTGATGTCGAGGCAGACAGACCCGGGCCTTCTTTTACAATTGACACTATTCATGAACTCAGAAGAGATGCGCCAGATGGCGCTGAGTTTTTCCTGATGATGGGCCTGGATCAGTTCATATCCCTTAAAACATGGAAGGACTACAAGCAATTGCCTGTTTTTTCTTCGATTGTTGTTATGGAAAGGCAGATCTCCGAAGAAATTGATATCTTTCAGCAGATTTCAGAGATTTTTCCCGAGATGATCTGGAGCGAGGATGAAGCGGCATTTGTTGCGCCAGGGCTTAAAAGCATCTACCCTCTCGCAGTAACCCCGCTTGACATATCTTCCAGCGCCATTCGCGATATGCTTGCAGTCAATGCGAGCATATCTTTTTTAACGCCCGAGCCAGTCATAGAGTACCTGCTTGAAAACAGTCTGTATCTGCCAGAAAAGACAGAAGAAGAGGCTGACTCAGGGTTGGATATCGCATTTGAGGTGATGGAGCTTTTGAACAAGAGCAATGCAAAGGATGTGATAGGGCTTGATCTGAGGAGACTTTCTGACGTCACGGATTTCTTCATTATCGCAGCAGGCCGATCATCAAGACAAAACCAGGGCATCGCCGATGAGCTTGAAGCGGAGTTGAAAAAACTTGGCATAAGGCCCAGAACAATAGAGGCAACCAAGGAGAGCAACTGGATATTGATGGATTATGGCGACTGGGTTGTGCATATCTTTCAGGAAGAGGCAAGGGAGTTTTATGATCTTGAAGGTCTTTGGCATGATGCTCCAAGGCTGACGATTGCCAGGGGCCATAAGTCTTCTTGATTTGCCTGACAAAGCGCTGACCCTTTGGATGTTCCAAACAATGCCATTTCGCTCGCAATCGTGTAACTATCCAGTATAATGCCGAAAACGAATGAAAACCACCGTACTGTAACTATTCAGCAGTGCCCCAGATGCAAGGAAGAGGCCTGCGAAGTGTGCTACCTGCACATGAGCAGGCCGATGACACAGCAGATGGGGTGCTGCTGAATAGTTACGCAAGCATCAGCTTTCTGAACCCTGCAAAGCAGGTTGGGCATGACTGCGTTGCTTGTCAGTGAAGAATGCTTACATACAGGGAGTATGCTTCTTCTGAAATCTGCCAGGAACCATAGGCGCTATCGCAGGGCCGGATTGAAATAGCCAAGCCTCAGTGTGGGAAAGCGGCCTTTAAGGTATTTGGCCATATTCCTGACCCCCATTCTGCCACAACCCCGCTTGAACCCTATATGTTTCAGATACCACTCTATGTCTATGTTGTGGTTTCTGAGCTGAATCATGTCCAGCCCGAGTTCCTCAATAAGCCCGCAGAGCCGCTCAATCTCTTCACGCTCGTCAGTAAGACCCGGAGTCACAAAAAGATTAAGAGAGACAAATCGTCCATTTTGTTTCATCAGACGCCAGGATTCCAGAACGTCTTCATAAGTGTAGCCATTGGGCCTGTAATAGGCCTCATAATAAGGCTTTCTCACACTGTTCAGGCTTATGCGCAGGCTGTCAAGTCCAGCGGCGATCAATCTTTCCAGCGCAGCAGGCAGGCTGGAGTTGCTGTTCAGATTAACTGTGCCGGAAGCAGTCTGTTTTCTGATGAGTCGTATGGAATCTTCCAGACATGTCACCTGCAAAAGGGGCTCTCCTTCGCATCCCTGACCAAAGCTTACAACAGAATGAGAAATTTTTTGCAGATGGGGAACTGCGATAGCTGTCACCTCTTCAGGTGTTGGCACAAATGTAATCCTGTCCTGGGTTGCAGGAGGGCCATCAGGAGATTGAAACGAAATACAGCCCAGACATCTTGCATTGCATACAGGGGAGGTGGGAAGAGGAGCCTCAAAGCGCTCCAGAAAAAGATTTTTGGCAGCAGGACAGCCATAAGTGAGGCTGCAACGTCCGAGGTGCTGGATTAGCCTGTTTTCAGGTTCTTTTTTAAGGCGTGCAATCGTCTTTTTTCTTACCAGTTCCAGATTGAAACCGGCAAGATCCTGCCTGATATCAGGGTCACTTCTAAAACAGGCAGCCCAGAACCGGCCATCAGCCCAACCAACGGCTGTGTAAGCAAAAAGCGGAAGGGGTTTAAGCCCTTCTGTTTGAGCAGCAAAGGCAGCCATAGCCGTCTGGGTATGGGCCGGAGAGACAAAGGCAGCCACTGCAAACACCTTTTTGCCTTGCGAGCAGGGGTCTTCCTCTATGGCTATCATTTCATCCGCCTCATCATCCCATCCGATTGGCGCCCTCTGAGGCATGACAAATAATTCACTGCCCTCAGGCAGGGGAATGAGGTCATCCGGTGCTAAAGGATGTAACAATTCCGCGCTTCTGCCACACATGGCAAGGGGGGCAAAATCGAATATCCGGCCTGTTTCATCTGCATACACAAGCCTTGGAAGAGGTTTCTTTTTAGGATATGTTTTTGGATGCTTTGACATTTTTTTTCTTATTGAAAGGCAACGAGTTGCAAAGGATATTCATAACCGGAGCAACCGGTTTTACTGGCGCACAGCTTATCATATTTCTGGCAGAAAGGGGACAGTATTAGTGTTCATATTCGTTTTTATCAGCGTGTATCCCTCAAAGAATTACGCAGCCAGATATTGGGATGGAAATAGCGCAGTTGCGCAGATTGGTATAGAATTTTCTTGAAGCAAAAGACTGGTGGCAGGGTGAGATGTGAAGGTCCAGATGCAGTTTGGCAGTTTCAGAAATTTTTTGGACTTCCCAGTAATTATTCGTAGGAGAAAATATGGATAAACATGACTCTTGTCATAAAAAAGGCAAGGTTTTTGTCGTGGGTATTGGCCCTGGTGGCGCAGAGCACATGACTACCCTTGCAGTGGAAACTATTAGAGGCTCTGAGTGTATTGTAGGATACAGGACATATCTTGAGCAGATTAGCGAGTATATCTCTGGCAGGGAGGTCATCTCTTCAGAGATGATGAAGGAGGTTGAAAGATGCAGGCAGGCGATTGAGCTTGCTGTGGGTGGAAGAAGGGTTGCCCTGGTATGTGGAGGCGACCCCGGCATCTACGCCATGGCAGGGCTTGTCTTTGAACTGGCGAAAAAACACAATCTGTCCGTGTCAATTGAAGTGATACCTGGCGTTGCCGCCTTGAATGCCTGTGCCGCGAGACTTGGCGCGCCTTTGATGCATGACTTTGCTGCAATCAGTCTTTCTGATCTTCTGACACCATGGGAATTGATAGAGAGGCGGTTGAGAGCTGCGTCTGAGGCGGATTTTGTGATAGTCCTCTATAATCCAAGATCAAAACGCAGGACAGAACAGCTTTTAAAGGCAAGGGATATTCTGCTTGAATTCAGGTCAGCCTCAACTCCTGTCGGGGTAGTGACAGGCGCGACCAGACAAAATGAACGGATAGAGGTGAACAGCCTTGAAAATCTGGCTGATTGTGCCATAGATATGCAGTCAACTGTTATTGTAGGAAACTCGCAGAGCTTTGTGTGGGATGGGTTTATGATCACGCCGAGGGGGTATTGTAACAAGTATTCATTGTAGGAAGCGCCTAAAAATTAAGCATTTCTAATGCGTTGCCATCGAACAAAATTTTTGATTTCTGGAACTTCCGTTATCTTTTTACAATACTGCGTCTGGCATCTACACTCAGCAGAAGCCCTATTCCCAAAAGGGTGGTGACTACGGAAGAACCGCCATAGCTGATCAATGGAAAAGGGATTCCTACGACTGGAAATATGCCGAGAACCATGCTGGCATTGATCATCACCTGCCAGAAAATCATTGCTGTCACGCCAAATGCCAGGAATGCGCCCAGCCTGTCTTTTGTTCTTGATGCTATGGCAAGCCCTCTGGAGAATAATACCAGATAAAGGCAGAGAAGAACTATACATCCGGCAAGTCCCCATTCCTCTGACCAGAGAGAAAAGGCAAAATCCGTGTGGGATTCAGGCAGAAAGCTCAATTGCCCTTGGGTGCCCTGCATAAAGCCATTGCCCCAGATATGACCGGAGCCAACTGCTATCTTTGACTGTGTGACGTGGTATCCGGCCCCTTTCAGGTCAAGTTCGGGGTTTAAAAAAATCTCAATACGTTTTTTTTGATAGGGCTTCATGTATTTCCACAACACAGGCATAAGGGAAAGCCCTCCTACTGCAAGGGTTGCGACAACCGACCATTTAAGGCCTGCGAACAGGATTATTGACCCCACAATAATCAGGAGCAGTCCTGATGTGCCAAGGTCAGGCTGTTTGAATATGAGCAGAAAAGGCACGGATACAAGGAACAACGGTTGCAGGATGCCCTTGTAACCAAAGGCTGTTTCTTCTTTTTTTGCAAAATGCTGGGCAAGTAGTACTACAAACGTGAGTTTGGCAAACTCCGATGGTTGAAAATGAAAAGGGCCAAGCGGTATCCATCTCTGGGCTCCGCCTGCAGTTTTGCCTATTACAAGGACAAGCCCAAGGGCTATTATTATTGCGCCAAGTATCAGAAATCTGAGGCTTGCAAGGTTCCGGTAGTCGAAAAACATGAGGGCGCCTGCTGCAGCTAAGCCAACTAAATACCATAGAAGCTGCTTCAGATAAAAAGACTGGCCTGATGCAATGCTTGCACTGTAAAGATTTGTTGTGCCAATGCCCATTATCATCAGAAGGCTGAACACAAGCCACCAGTCCATGTGCAGGAGTATTTTTCTGTCAAAGTTGAACATTGCCATCTCAGGTAAGCCTTTCGTATTTGATATTGGGCAAAGGTGTTTGAAGCTCCTGCCATTTTTCCACAACCTTTTTGGCCACAGGTGCGGCAGCAGAGCCTCCATGACCGCCATGCTCAATAAGAACAGAGACGCTTATCTGCGGGTTTTCAGCAGGCGCATAGCAGACAAACCAGGCATGATCCCTGTATTTCCACGCCATCTTTTCATCCTGCTTTCTGACCGCCTGTTTTACCACCTGGGCAGTGCCTGTCTTGCCAGCCATGTTTATCCCCTCTATTCGTATCTTGTGTGCAGTGCCTCTCGGATCCTGCACCACTCCTGTAAGCGCATTTTTGACCAGTTCAAGCTTGGCCGGGGCTATGTCAATAGTGCGCAGTAATTCCGGCTTGAAGGACTTTTCCCAGAGCCTGTCAGCGCTCGCTACCTTTTCAACAAAATTGGGCTTAAAGAGCCTCCCTCCGTTTGCGACTGCGGCATAGAAAAACGCCATCTGTAAAGGGGTCATAGTGACATAGCCTTGTCCAATGGAAACGCTGACAGTCTCACCTTCATGCCATTTGTCCTTGAACCTTGCCTTTTTCCACTCCTTTGACGGGATAATTCCAGGATTTTCATTGGGCAGATCTATACCTGTTTTCTCCCCAAGCCCCCAAAGCCTTCCATACTTGCTGATCCTGTCTATCCCAAGCCGCAGGCCTGTATGGTAGTAATAGACGTCACATGACTCTACAAGAGACCTGTAAAGGCTTGTCTGGCCGTGTCCTCTTTCGTTCCAGCACCTAAATACCCTGGAACCAAATGGAAACGAACCGTTGCAGAAGTAGGATGTGTTGGCATCGCTTATCCCTTCTTGTAGCGCTGCGAGAGCCAGAACAGTCTTAAATGTGGAACCAGGTGGATAGGCGCCCTGAAGAGGTCTGTTAAATAAGGGCTTATAGACAGGATCATTCAGTTTTTTCCACTCTTCAGGGGAAATCCTCTTGGCAAAGACTTCAGGTTCAAATTTTGGACTGCTTGCCATCGCAAGGATTCTGCCTGTGTCTGGTTCTATGGCAACCACTGCCCCTACTTTGTCCATAAGGGCATCCTCAGCAGCCTTCTGCAACTCCATGTCAATGGTAAGATAGACGTCATTTCCAGGTTTGGGAGGCACATATTCCATTACTCTTTCCATTCCGCCAACTACATTTACCTCAACGACCTTTTTCCCTGCTTCCCCTGACAGACTGTCGTTCAATACTGCCTCTACTCCTGATTGCCCAACCATATCCCCCTTGACTGCCTTTGTATAATTTGGCAGGCCAAGCTGGCTGTCTGTAATCTCGCCGAGATAGCCAAGCAGATGCGGGGCGATGTTTTCATCAGGGTATGCCCTGCCGGGTACAACGTCAATCACTACTCCAGGCAGATTGTGAAGCTGGGCCTCTATTACACAGAGTTTCTCCCATTCTATCGCCCTTTCAATCACAATAGGTTCATAAAGAGGTTGATTTCGTGATGCCTCCTGTAGCCTGAGTCTCAATTCGATCTCATCCTGTCCAAGAAGGGGCACAAGTCTGGCAAGAAGCGTCTCCATGTTCTGCACCTCCTGGCGCAGGATACAGACATTGTAATAGGGCTTTGTGCCGGCCATGATCCTGCCGAAACGATCGTAGATATTGCCCCTGGCAGCCTGAACTCTAAATGACCTTATGCGGTTGTTTTCTGCCTTTGCCTTGTATTTTTCATGTGAGATAACCTGTAGAAAATAAAGACGTGAAAACAGGATGGCGATGGCCAGCAACATCAAAAGGCCTGCTATGTCAGCCCGTTTTTTATATAAAGGGATGTCGTCATGAATGCCTGAACGCAGCTTGAAGTTTAGTTTTTTGGCCATCTTGACTCAGTCTGTTATAGATTCAGGTTGCTGTCACAGGAAAATTTTGCAAATATCCTGTCAAATATATAAAAAAAACAAATGGATGCCAGGCCACTGAAAAATGCCTGCATAACAGCCCAGGGCCAGATCATATCAGCAAGCCCTTCTGCTGCGAGCAGGATAGTAGTGGTCAACAGGGAAGTAAAGGCCACGAGAAGCATCTTTTGAAAGACATAGCTGATGATGATATTCGACAGGGTATATTGGATAAAAAAGTAGCTCAGAACAAAAGACAGGGTGTAAAGGCCGGCTGTAACAGATGAAAATGCCTCAGCAATAAATGATATTGTAAAGATCCAAAACAGTCCGAACGGAAATGAAACAGCAAGGCTGCACCAGACTACAAGGCTTGCAACACCATCCATTCGCACAAAGCCCCACTCAATCTGCCTGCCAAGGGCAGTTTCCATCAGCATCAGGACAAAGGCTATGGCCGTGGTCAGAAAAAAATGTTTACCTTCTGAAGACTGTGTCATTTTTTTTCATCCAGCAGAGGACGGCCTCTTACCTGAACAATCACCTCCTCAAGTTTTTTCATGTCAACAACAGGATCTACCGTGATAGTCTGAAAGATATCTGATTTGTTGTTTCTGTCATCCTCTGAAGAAAGCTTGACATCCACCACCTTGCCGACCAGAATGCCCTTTGGAAAAATCGTATCTGTTCCAGAGGTTATGATTTCCTCTTCTCGCTCAATGACCCTGTCTCGTTCCACATAGTAGAGGCTGAGCCTGCCTTCCCCGTCTCCTTTCAGGATTCCGTGGGTTCTGTTTTTCATGGATACCACAGAGACGGCACTTTTTTTATCAGTCACCAGCATCACACGGCTGAAGTTTGTGGAGGCGTCAATCACCCTCCCTACCAGTCCGTGGCCAGACAAAACCGACATGTCAACCCCAAGTCCATTGGCCTTGCCCTTGTCCACAGTAATAACCCAGGAGAAAGGAAACAGGTCCCCTGCCACCACATTGGCGACAACAACCGGAAAAGGCAACTCTTTTTTTATTTCAAGGAGGCGTCTATAGCTTTCGTTTTCAATCCCTGCGTTTTTATATGAGACGATCTCACCTTGAAGTCTGCCTATCTCCTCCCTCAGGCGTTTATTCTCCTCTTTGAGTTGCGTGATCTCAAATATACCTTTGAACAGGCCTGAAGACCAGGAAACAGGTCTGCTTATCCATTTTTGAAAATGACCGTTTATGTCAAATGCTATATATTCTATGGGCAGGAAAAACTGCCATGATCCAATCTTGTAAACTGCGGAGGCGATAAAGATTGAAATGGCTATCAGAGCCGCGAACAGGACGATCCACTTTTTGTTTTTGTTTTCTTTTTTTCTTGCCACAGCGCCTTATTTTAACTTTTGCAGTTGGATGGGTTGAAATTTGATTTTGAGGAGGAATATAACAGAAATATCTCCGGCAGAAAACAGATGGTTGAGTAATCCTTGACTTTTTTTGTTTATTGTACTATGTATTCAACCTGATTTTTCCTTAAGTTAGCGGGCGTAGCTCAGTTGGTAGAGTACGAGCTTCCCAAGCTTGGGGTCGCGGGTTCGAACCCCGTCGCCCGCTCCAGGATGTTTACCCTTTTTGAGGTTTGGCAGGCGTAGGCCTTACTTCGTTAAGTGGAAGATGTGCAGTTTGATATTTATGTATCTGTTATCTTGTCTGGCATGGCCCTCAATGGCATTGCAGGATTAAAAGGCTTCAAGGTTTGTGGCTGATGTTGTTATGATAAGATGTTTTGCGCAGAGGTGATATCTTTTTGACACTTTGTTCTGCTTAAGAAGTGGGCTTTTGCCCACTTTTTTTTTGTAGATTGAATTTGGAAGCAGGAAGCGATTGTTTTATTACACAGACTTTGAAAATGAACTGGTATCTCTCGTGGGGCCAGGTGTAAAGGCGCTGGACATTGAGCTTGTTGAGGTGCGCTATATCCCTGGAAAGGGCAGCGGGATCCTGCGAATTTTAATTGATAAGCCCGGCGGGGTAACCCTCGCTGACTGTGAAGAGGTCAGTCACACTGTAAGCGATGCCCTTGACGTGGCTGACCCGATTTCAGGACATTACAATCTTGAGGTTTCATCCCCTGGTATCAACAGACCGTTGACAAAAAAGGATGATTTTGAACGTTTTGCAGGACAGAAGTTGTATATTGAAACAAAAATGCCCATAGATGGAAGAAGGCGTTTCAAGGGTGTGCTCAAAGGGTTGTCGGACAGCGTGGTAAAGATTGAAACAGAGAAGGCTGTCATTGATATTCCGGTCGAGCTGATATCGAAGGCAAGGCTTGATATATTGTAGGGAGGTCCCAAAAATTGCCCTTTTGCCCACAAGCTTTAGCTTTCCAAGCCTTGCCTTTTATTGCAAGGCGTAGGGCATGGCTGTGTTATTTTGAGGCTGAAAATGCTCACATACAGGGAGTATGCTGCGCTTTTCAGACTCAAAATGCCTTGCCCTTGAACAAAATTTCTATTTTTTTGGAACCTCCCTGTAGTTTAAAAAAGGATAAGCGATGTCATTGGAGCTTAAAAGAATTATTGATCAGGTGAGCAAGGAAAAAGGTGTTGACAAGAAGCTTCTCATTTCGGCCCTGGAAGATGCAATCAGGTCTGCCATAAAGAAAAAAATCGGCGCAGCTGTTGATATGGAGATTGCATTTAATGATGAAACAGGGGAGATTGAGGCCTTTCAGTATAGAACCGTAGTAGCAAAGGTTTTTGACCCTGAGCTTGAGATATCACTTGATGAGGCAAAAAAGATGGATCCTGAAAGCGCTATTGGCGACAGTCTTGGTATAAAGCTTGATGTGGCTGCCATGGGAAGGATAGCAGCCCAATCAGCCAGGCAGGTTATTATGCAGAAGATGAAAAGCGCTGAGAGGGATATTATCTACGAAGAATTTAAGGACAGAGTGGATAAGATCATAACTGGAAATGTTCAGCGGTTTGAAAAGAATGCTGTAATACTCAATCTCGGCAAGACCGAGGCCATTCTGCCTGCCAGCGAACAGCTTCCTAATGAAAATATGAGGCGCGGAGATACTGTGAGGGCCTATGTAACAGAGGTAAGAAAGTCGTCCAAAGAACCTCAGATTGTGATTTCAAGGGCCCATCCTTCTTTTTTGGCCAAGCTTTTTGAGCTTGAATCTCCAGAGATAGCAGATGGCACAGTGAAGATCATGGGGGTTGCGCGTGAGCCTGGCAGTAGATCCAAGATTGCTGTCAGCTCTACCAACTCGGATGTGGATCCTGTAGGCGCCTGTGTAGGCATGAGAGGCAGCAGGGTGCAGGCTGTTGTGCAGGAGTTGCGAGGAGAAAAGATAGATATCGTGCCTTGGAGCCCTGACCCTGCCCGCTATATTTATAACGCTCTTGCGCCTGCAGAGTGCTCAAGGGTTATTGTGGATGAGGCCAATCAGTCGCTTGAGGTGATAGTGCCTGACGATCAATTATCTTTGGCAATAGGTAAAAATGGTCAGAATGTCCGGCTTGCGGCAAAGCTTTTGAGGTGGAAGATAGATGTTAAGACAGAAAGCAGAGCTGCCCATCTGGAGGATCCTGACTTTCACACACTTCTTGAGATACCGAACATGACGGAGTCTGTAGCTGACAGGCTTTATGAGATCGGGATAAAATCCAAGGCGCTTTTGGCTGAGGCTGACCCCACTGTCTTGGTTCAGCAGGCGCATATTAAAAGAGATCTGGCGAGAGCGATGATAGAGAGCGCTCAAAATGAGACAATGTCCATATCCGGCGAGGCAGAGGGTTAATATGAGAAAGATCAGGGTGCATGAACTGGCTAAGGAGCTTGGACTTTCTCCTAAGGAAATGGAGACCCTGCTTAAGGATTGGGGTTACAATATCAAGACGTATAGCAGTTCCTTAGAGGAACATGATGTAAATGAGATCCGTTTGCGTCTGCGTGAAGAAAAAGGTTTGGAGGGAACTACCGCACCAGCAGCGTCTGTTCAGATTGTGCGCAGGCGTCCTTCTGTCGTAAGACTGAGAAAGGTAAGTATTGAGGCTGACTCTGATGCGGATGCCGGTGTTCCTGTGTTGGAGGTGTCTGGTCATGAAGACACAGAGGTAAGCATGCCTTCTGCCGGGAAAGAGCCGGACGTTCTTGATGCCAGCGACAAGACTCATGGGCGAAGAAAGAGAAAACCATCCCCTGCTACACAGTCTGCCAAGATTATAGCAAGGCCTGAGCCAGCGCCTGAGTCTGTAATGGCTGATGCAGCAGTTTCTGAGATTGTTGCTGAGGCGCAACCATCCATAGAAGTTGCCACTGAAAGGGCTGATGTTGTCTCTGTGGAGACTGCTGCGCCCCTTAAAGAGGAAAAAACAGGAGAAGAAATGCCTGTTGATGTGTTGCCTGATGTCTCTGTAGCCCCTTTAGAGGTTGCATTGGAAACTGTTCTTGCAGATGTGCAGGATGACTCCAAAAAACAGGTAAGCGATACTATTGCGCCGCCAGTAAAGGTTGCTGAGCCTGAACATAAAAGCCTGGAAAAAGGCAAGACAGAGGTTTTTACTGCTGATTGGTCTAAAAAAGGTGGCAAGGAGACTGGAAAGGGAAAAGGTTTGCAAAAGGGTCAGCCAGCAAGAGAGCCAAAAAGTTTTGTTAAGATACTTGACCGTCCCAGGATTATCCTTCCTTCTATTCAGCCACCAGGTGCAAAGCAGGCAAGGCCTCATGGCGCTCCTGGCGGTCATACATCTCATCAACAGCCAAGAGGCTCAGGCGGCGGGGGCGCTCCTTATTCCAGAACTCAGGAGACTTTCAAGCCAAGGCAGCCTACTTCAGGGGGTGATGTGGCGACTCCAGCCGCCCCGTTTATACCTGATGCAGATCGAAAGATAAAAAAGGTCACAAAAGATAAAAGGGTTGTTCAGGTGTCCGAGATGGAAGAGGCCGCAAAGAGGAAAAAGGCCGCAAAAAAATCTGAAAAAATGCGGCCAATTACAAAGCTTCTGACAGAGGAACTTGAGCCGGATATCCTTGAAACACCAGACGAAGAAGTCCCAGCGGTTACTGTCAAGCCTGTTCATGGCAAAGTGTATGGCGGCCAGAAGAAAAAAGGCCAGAAGCCTATGGTAAAGCAGGTCGAACCAGTGCAGCTTCCCAAGCTTGCCAAAAAGAAGCTGACTATATTTGAAACCATACAGGTGGGAGAACTCAGCCACAAGATGGGTGTTAAGGTAGGTGAGGTCATCACAAAGCTCATGAAGATGGGGGTGATGGCAACTGTCAATCAGCCACTTGATTTTGACACAACATCTATTATTGCCTCTGAGTTTGGCTATGAAGTTGAGAAGAAGCAGGCTATTGAAGAGCAGTTGCTTGCAGAGGAGGTCAAGACAGGGGAGCAGGTTTTGAGACCTCCTGTGGTGACTGTAATGGGACACGTTGATCATGGAAAGACCTCTCTGCTCGATGCTATCAGGGACACTGATGTGGTTGCAAGAGAGGCTGGCGGCATCACACAGCACATCGGCGCCTATCATGTGCGGCTTGCTTCAGGCCATGAAGTGGTATTTCTGGATACCCCCGGCCATGCTGCTTTTACAGCGATGAGGGCGAGGGGAGCCAAGGTCACGGATATAGTAATACTTGTTGTGGCTGCCGATGATGGCGTGATGGCGCAGACAAGAGAGGCGATAGATCACTCAAAGGCGGCAGGTGTGCCAATCATCGTTGCTGTGAACAAGATTGACAAGCCAGAGGCAAATCCGGACAGAGTAAAGAGAGAGCTGGCTGATCTGGGGCTGATCCCTGAAGAGTGGGGTGGAAGCACGATTTTTGTAAGTATTTCAGCCAAAAAGAGGATTGGCATTGAGGAGCTTGTGGAGATGCTGGCGCTTCAGGCCGATGTCATGGAGTTGAAAGCTGATCCTGTAAGGCCTGCCAAGGGTTATGTCATAGAGGCAAAGCTTGACAAGGGGCGCGGGCCTTTGGCAACGCTTCTGGTGGCTGATGGCACAATAAAGCCTGGAGATGCGGTTGTGTGTGGGCTGCATTATGGCAAGGTCAGGGCGATGATAAATGACAAGGGAGTGCAGGTGCAGAGTGCAGGTCCTTCCATGCCAGTGGAGATACTTGGTCTTTCAGGCGTACCTGATGCGGGAAATGAATTTATGGTGGTTTCTGATGAGAAAAAGGCAAGGGAATTGGCTGAGTATCGTCAGAGAAAGCAGAGGGAGCTGGAACTGGTCAGCCAGAAAAAAATGGATCTTGCAGATGTGTTTGAACGTATCAGGGAGCATGAGCTGAAAGAACTCAATATTATCCTTAAAACAGATGTTCAGGGTTCTCTCGAGGCTCTTTCAGAATCCCTCAGAAAGCTAAGCACTGCTGAGGTAAGGGTAAATATTGCGGGTGGTGGAATCGGTGCTATTAATGAGTCTGATATCCTACTTGCATCTACAACCAATGCGATTGTGATAGGTTTCAATGTCAAACCAAATAACCAGGCAAGGGCTTTGGCAGAGCATGAAAAGATTGATATCCGTTTCTACGACATAATATACAATGCGCTTGATGAGGTCAGGGCAGCCATGACAGGACTGCTGGAGCCAGTGTTCAAGGAAAAAGAGCTTGGCAGGGCTGAGGTCAGGGAGACGTTTCATATTCCAAAGGTTGGAACTGTGGCAGGCTGCGGGGTGATAGAAGGGGTTATTCAGAGAAATGCCCTTGTGAGGGTTTTAAGGGACAATGTGGTGGTTTATACAGGTAAACTGGCCTCCCTTAGACGTTTCAAGGACGATGTCAAAGAGGTGCAACACGGGTATGAATGCGGTATGGGGCTTGAAAGATTTAACGATATTAAGGTCGGAGACGTGATTGAGGCGTATGTCATGGAAGAGACCGTAGCCACGCTTGGTGAAGTAAAAGAAGCGAGTTAG
>DYLC01000036.1:0-2772 GCA_020722285.1 Desulfobulbus propionicus
GAACGGTTAAAAATATCTATCTGCTCCGTAAAGACAAGATTCATGAAAACAGCTTGCAGGTGATCAACCAATACGCCACTGACCTGCCTGCCGGCAGGCAGGAGAACGGTCAACGAGCCAACCGCTATGATGTGACCGTGCTGGTCAACGGCCTGCCGCTTGTGCATATTGAGCTGAAACGGCGCGGGGTGGCGATTCAGGAGGCATTTAATCAGATCAATCGTTACCAGCGCGAGAGTTTCTGGGCAGGCTCCGGGATCTTCGAGTATGTGCAGATATTTGTCATCTCAAGCGGCACGCACACCAAATACTACAGCAACACCACGCGCGCAGAACATATCAGGGAATCAAGCGAAGGCACAGTCAAAAAAGGGAAACGCACCAGCAACAGCTTTGAGTTTACGAGCTGGTGGGCGGACGAGACCAATAGACCGATTACCGACCTTGTGGATTTTGCCAAAACCTTTTTTGCCAAACATACGCTTCTCAATATCCTCACCCGCTACTGCGTGTTTACCACCTACAAACAGCTTCTGGTGATGCGGCCTTATCAGATCGTGGCGACCGAAAAAATATTGAGCAGAATCGAGGTCAGCGCCAATTATAAAAAACTCAGCTCCGTGGAGGCAGGCGGTTACATCTGGCATACCACCGGCTCGGGTAAAACCCTGACCAGTTTCAAAACCGCGCAACTGGCGAGCAAACTGCCCTATATTGATAAGGTGCTTTTTGTTGTTGACCGCAAAGACCTTGATTATCAGACCATGCGCGAATACGACAAGTTCCAAAAAGGCGCAGCCAACAGCAATACCAGCACGGCAATACTAAAACGCCAGTTGGAAGACGTGGGCGCGCGCATTATTATCACCACGATTCAAAAACTCGACCGCTTCATCGTCCGCAACAAAGCGCATACGATTTTTAAAGGCCATATCGTGCTGATCTTTGATGAATGCCACCGCTCCCAGTTTGGCGAGATGCATGCCGCGATTATCAAAACGTTTAAAAACTACCATCTCTTCGGCTTTACCGGCACCCCGATCTTTGCCATGAACGCCTCTTCAGGCGGCCGGCCCAATTTTAAGACAACAGAGCAGGCCTTTGGCGATAAATTGCACACCTACACCATTGTGGACGCCATTGCCGATAGAAATGTTCTACCCTTCAAAGTGGATTATGTGTCCACCGTGCGCGAAGCTGAAGAGATTGAAGACAAGAAGGTGCGCGACATTGACCGCGAGGCCGCGCTTGCTGCGCCGGAGCGTCTGGCAAATATCGTTCAATATATCCGCGACCATTTCGACCAGAAAACCAAACGGAACAGTTTTTACAAACTCAGGGACCGCAGACAGGCGGGGTTTAACTCTATTTTCGCCGTTTCTTCCATTGATGCGGCAAAAAAATACTACGCCGAATTCAAAAGGCAGATGGCAGACGCTCCGAGCGACAAAAGGCTTAAAATAGCTCTTATCTACAGCTTTGGTGTCAATGAGGAAGAAATTGACCTGCCTGGGCAGGCAGGCGGTGTAATGGACGAAAACTCCGAAGACACCAGCGGACTGGATAAAAGCTCAAGGGATTTTCTGGATAGCGCGATTAAAGACTACAACGCCATGTTTGGGACTTCGTATGATACCTCTTCCGATAAATTTCAGAATTACTATAAGGATGTCAGCGAGCGGGTGAAAAACCGCGAGGTGGATATTTTGCTGGTGGTCAATATGTTTTTGACCGGCTTTGACGCGACGACCCTCAATACCCTGTGGGTGGATAAAAACCTGCGCTTGCATGGTTTGTTGCAGGCGTTTTCACGCACTAACCGCATCTTAAACACCGTCAAGACGTTCGGGAACATTGTTTGCTTCCGCAATCTGGAAAAAGCGACGAACGAATCCATTGCCCTCTTTGGCGACAAGGAAGCCAGCGGGATTGTGCTCTTAAAATCGTATAACGAGTACTACAACGGCTACAAAGACCTGTCTGCCGGACAGGCAGGCGGCGACAGGGAAGTCCGTGGGTATGCCAGTCTTGTCGCAGAACTTACGGCAAAATTCCCGGTTGGCGAACAAATTACAGGGGAACAAAATCAAAAGGATTTCATCCGACTCTACGGCGCGATTTTGCGGGTGAGAAATATCCTGGTTACTTTTGATGAATTTGCCGGCAACGAAATTTTGACCGAACGGGATATTCAGGATTATCACAGCGCCTACATTGACCTCTATAACGAATTTCGCAAGACAGGTGAAGGCGAGACGGAAAACATCAACGATGATCTCGTCTTTGAAATGGAACTGATCAAACAGATTGAGATCAACATTGATTATATTTTAGGGCTTGTTAAAAAATACCACGAAGACCACATCAAGAACCGCGAACTGCTTGTTGACATTAACAAGGCAATTGATTCGAGCGTTGAACTGCGCAACAAAAAAGACCTGATTAACCAGTTTATCGCTTCGCTTGATATTCATTCGGTGGTGGATGAGGACTGGCAGAAGTATGTGGAAAAGAAAAGAACTGAGGAACTGGAAGCGATTATTAAGCAGGAAAATCTTGACCGCGACGAAACCTGGAAATTTGTGCAAAATGCGTTTCGTAACGGCAACGTCGCAAGCACGGGCACGGATCTGACCAAAGTTTTGCCGCCTGTATCACGCTTTTCTCCCAGGGGAGAGCGTTCCAAAAAACGCGAGGGTGTTTTGGATAAATTGATGCGTTTCTTTGAGCGGTTTTTTGATATATCCAATGCAAAGATTTAGCGATACATAT
>DYLC01000036.1:2872-18982 GCA_020722285.1 Desulfobulbus propionicus
CGTTTCTTTGAGCGGTTTTTTGATATATCCAATGCAAAGATTTAGCGATACATATAGAATTTTGATCTATGCTCACAGGAGATACTCACATAATATACTCATATTAGAAAAAAAACGGAATGCCACCTCCGTCATCCTGGTTCCGGCGGGGAAAAAAAAGGCATATACGCGACCAATGACGAATATTTTGGTAACTATCCAGCAGATGGGGCGCTGCTATAGTTACGTTCTCTTTAATTAAAAATCACGCCATTGTCGCTCCACATAAAGGCTTCACCGTTTACTAAGAGCTTTACTTTGGCAAACCAGACTGCATCGCCGTCGTTATTATCTTTCTTTGTCCCAGCCTCTGCCAATGACTCTTTTGGAGATGATTTTGATCTGTCATCCCCTGTGCTGGGGAAAAAATATCTGGAGTGCCGTATAATCTTTGACAATTGCTGATCAGTTGGGATGATATTGGATGCAAAAATCATCTCTATGTCATAGGCCTCCTTGGTGGCCTTGTCTTCCGCAAGTTTTTCGCGTTTCAGGGCAACGGTAACTTTAACAGCCTGTTTTTTCTTGATAACTTCCCTGCTTGACAAGACATTTTTAAATGTCATCACTGTTATGTCCGGACAATTAGGCAGAGTTGCTATCTCGTCAGGTTTGACCCTGCGTTCTCCTCCTTCATCCTTTAAAAGCAGCATAACCGCCATATTATCCGCCATCCATTTAGAAGGCAGAAACAAAGAAAGGTTGTCGCCCTTGAAGATGTTCAGTGGATTCAGCATGGATTTGTTCTCTGTAAGCAACAAGACATGGTCGAATTCTGATTCGATTCGTTTAAGGATATCGCGATTTCTGATCTGACCATAAAGCCATAGCACATCGTAATTTTTGATTTTGTCATTTTTAAGCACTGTATCCATGATGCGATTGAAGACATCCTGCCTTACTTTAAACAGCAAGGCAGGCCCGACCGTACGAATCATCTCAGGCTCTTCAATAAATGACATATAGCCGTTATCCAGATTGCGCATAATCAGCCTGCTGGCTGTGTCTGCATCTCCAATGCGGGCATATTGCAGTGCGGCAAACAGGATATTGCCCCAGTCCGAATCCTCTGAATTAGCCAGAACAATCTCCAGATCATGGTTGATTGCGGCTGGATCGAGCTTGCCCTGCTTTTGTGAATTCAGCATAGTCCTGTACATGGCTGTGGAGGCTGCATACGGGTCCTTTCTCAATATCCCTTGGTGAATATTCTGAAATTGGTTGAAACAATACATTGCTTCCTTCCTGTTTCCTGTTTCCTGGGCTGCCTGGCCCCTGTAATACCAGTAGGATGGAAATTTCTGGAAATTATCCTCAAGACGTTCCAGCTTGCGAAAGCGCAGCTCCAGATCAGGCTCCTTCAGTATGGCAATGTAGTTGTTGAGCTGTTTCTCGTTTAAGCGCCATTCATCGGGGAGGTTATAACGCCGCATCAACTCCCAGGAGTATTTGAGTAATTTTTTATAAAACTCATTGAGTTTCTGCATGATATTGGCGTCAATTTTCCAGGCTGCTTCATCCCGCTCCTTTTTGTAGTCATCAAGCTTTGCGCGGTAATTGAAATAGAAAGAGCCCACGTTGAGCATGGCCTGTAAAACAGATGTGTAAGGATTGAGCAGCATGTCGGTTTCCAGAATGCGCATACTCATCCTTTTTCTGAGCTCATTCTGAACATTTTTTTCATAGGTCTGGAAAAGGTATGCACGCTCATGTTCCTGAATCTTTGAGGCAGTGAGCAGGTCCATAAGTTCCTGAAGGAGAGTGATAATATCGGCGTCAGGGATCTTGTTTAGATTCAGGTTGTTGATGATGGTGTTGTACTCCTGATCCAGCACTACCTTGTCATTGTATGTGATGATATGGGTCAGGGACACTGCAATCTGGTTCAGGGCCTCCAGAACCTGAAGCTGAGTCTGAAGTTGAGGCTGCTCCTTATCGTTCATTGCGTTGGGTTCCGCAGAACAGACAGGCCCATGTGCTGATGATAAAAGCATGAGCGTAACAATGACCAGTTGCAGGCTACTGATGACTTTTTTTTGAAGCATTTTCATAAGACTTCCTGTATCGGATTCTATAAGGGAGATACCAAAAAACAGAAATCTCGTTCGAGGTGATGTATATGATATATTTCTAACATACACACAAAGCCGCTGAAAGTAAACAGGCGCCTTGTGTTGCTTTTCAAGGTAATTACTCATTTTTGACGCTTTTTGCTTAGCCATCGCGTATGAAGACTTTTACGACGCCATCGCTCTCAAGTTGAATAAATTGACATAAAAAAAGGGGGCTTGAAGCCCCCTTTTTGTTTTTAATTCCAAGATGGTTCCTGATTTTTTTAGAAGCTGTAACTCAGATAGCCCATAAGTGACTGAAGCGTTGAGCTCTGGTCGCCATAAACATACTCTTCATCGTCGTTGAGGTCAGTGTAGTAATAGTTCACACCAACGCCAACATTTTTATTGATGCTGTAGCTTGCGCCAAGCGTTATATCAAGCTGGGCAAAGTCCAGATCAGAGTAGTTCTCCATCTGATTAACATAGTATGTATTATACAGGGTGACCATGTTAGGATTGAGAGTGCTGACGTTGTAGTTTAGCTTCAGGTCGCTGGTCAGGTTGCCTGTTAGCCCACTGAAGTAAACCTCGCCGAGGCTGCCTGTGCCAAGGGTGTAGCTGGCATTGGCGCTCAAGCGAATTTTCTGCATTGGTTCAACAGCAGCGCCAAGCATGAAGGTGTGTGCCTCTGTCTCATAGTCCATATCCGAATGTTCAGAGCCAAACTGGCTCGATGTGATCAAGTTAGCTCAGCCATCGTATATGGCGACACAGTACATGGATTCATACGTGTCATAGAAATAGTTGTACCCGGCGGTCAGGGTCACTTTCTGGCTTGGAGTGGCAACCACGTTCAAGCCTGCTGTAAAGAGATCCTGCGTCCAGTCACTTCCGCCAAGATCAGAGTTCTCGGCATAGCGATACTTTCCATACAGATTGGATGTTAACATCTGCATCGGAGTGAAACTGCCCTTCAAGGTAAACTCATGGGCGGTTTCAGCCTGATTGCTGCGGGTTGCCTGACGAGCTGCATAGATATTTGGCTCGTATGTCCTGTTATAATCTGTGCCAGCGGTAGCAGGGCCTGCATAGGTTGCAAAACCTGCATCAGGCGGACATATAGCGCCATAAAGCGCATAAGGATCATCTGTAAGCTGGAGTTTGTAGCCAAGACCAAGGTTGACCTTTTTATTTACGCGCCAATCACCCTTGAGCTTGAATGTATGCTCCTGGGTTGTCTCTGGCACATCGTGATGCTCATAATTCTGACGGTCTTCCTGATGAAACTCATAACCGCCACTTACAGTCATGCCATGCATCGCCCTCCATGCCAGATCAAATCCGGCGGAAAGAATGTCGAGGTCATAGCCTGAGGTACGCGTAAAGTCCAGCGTTGAATAAGGCTCATTGGTGTATTTACCAAGAGTGCGCCCGTCATTTACATCTATTGCCACGTTGTCATTATTAAGCGTCTGATATTTACCATGAACAGTCAGGTTCAACACCTTGGTGAGCCTGCTATTCCACTTTGCCATCAAGGCAGTGCTTTCAAGCTCCAGATCATCGCCATAAAGTCCAACTAACTGATTGGAAAACAGTCCAGCTACTCCTCCATCTGTCTGGGTGTTGGTCGTCTTGGAGTAAACCATGCCACCTGTTATGGTGTTATGGGCGTCTATATCATAACGAAGCCTCATGTTGTGACTGTCCTTGGTGGAGTCAGGCGTTCTGCTGAAAGGCAGCACCTCACTGCCAGACACAAGGGTATTGTTGGAGTATGCAGGGAACTGTAAAAGCGGAGAAAAACCTGGCACATGCGCCTCTGCCATGGAGTTATAACCGTTCATCATTTCCTGGCTGCTATCTTCAAAATCCCTGTGCAGGAACGAATATTCCACATTGAGGGCTTCAGCCTGGAAAGAGACCTTTGGAATGTAGTCATTTGTGGTCTCATTAATGCTCTTGGAATACGACTCAATGTGACAGGCTGAACACTTGCTCATGGTCTGAGCCTGCTTGCAGCCGCTTCTGCGCTCTTGCCTGTGATCAAAGGCAAACTTCAATCCAGGAAGGGCAGGAATGTTCACCTTCATGTTGTTGTTCCACTCAGAACGGTTCGCATAATATCTGCCAGCTACATCCCAGTCAGTGTTATAGACATTGGCGGCGCCCAGAGTACTCATCCCGTTCTGATAGCCTGCTGTGTTTGGATCCTTATCAGGAAATGCTGTATAAAACGCTGCGTTATTAGCAGCTCCGGCAGAGCCAGGAGCAAAAGGCAGTCCGACAGGATCGCCATTATTGGCTGCTGTGCTTGGTCCAGCCCGGAAGATATGGGCATTCAGATTTTCCATGTAGTCATGATCAAGCCTGTGCTTGAAAATGCTGTAATCTGTCTCAAACAGAAATATCCTGCTTGCTGCGCCCTTCAAATAATAATCCTGATCGCGTGAGGACTCATAACGTCCGCTGAAATCAAAGTCAAAATTCTTGTTTCTGAAATTAAGATCAGCGCCTGTAAATACGGATGATTCCTTGTCGGCAATATCCATATATTCAGCAGCGCCTTTGGCTCCCGGAGCCTTGCCAACGCTGAAAGAAGACGCACTTGTCTTGTCTCTCAGGGCCTCGTCAGTAATGGAAGGCTCATCCAAATCCTCTAACATCCATGTGCCACCAACCTTGAGCTCTCCTTCAAGGGCTTTTTGCTCATCTGCTGAAATAGCTAAAGAGCAAATAGCAACACTCAAGGCAAAACCAGTCACCATTGTAGTGAGATATCTTTTCATTGATTTTAATCCTCCTTAACGTGTCAGAGACAAACCAGAGCCTGCTACAGACTGGCTTGGCAGGTCAGAGCCGTGTACTTGTGTGTGACACTGGGTACACTTGGTCAAAAAGGACTTCTGGAAACCGTAATTTGCGGCATAAATCGTATCTGTCGTACTTGCTGTCGTGCCCCCAACTGGAGCTGGGACTGATGTGTTGCTGTTAGAAGCCCTTGTGCCGTGGAAATGCCCTTCATGACACTGAAGACAGAGGAAAGGCTCCTGCTGCTTTAGAAGATTATTGGCAACCGTTCCGTGAGGATCATGGCACATCATGCAATCTTCAACCACAGGGTCATGCTCAAATGCAAATGGCCCCTGATAACGGGTGTGGCACTTGAGACAAAGGTCATTTGCGCGCTCAGTTGTCTTAAGCATACCAGGCCCGAAATTGTCCGCACCATGAGGATTATGGCAGTCTGTACAGCCCATCTTGCCTTCCTTCACTGGATGGTGGGATGGATACAACATCTGTGCGCTAACGTCCTGATGACATGTAGCGCAAAGCTCCTTCTCATTCTTTGCAAGCAGGTCTTTATGCTTGTTTTCATGCACCTTATGACACTCCACGCAGCTAACCTCATTTTCAGCATGAGCTGAACCAGCCCAGTTCATGTGAACATCGCTGTTATGACATGTGGTGCATACGCCTGAAACCTCTTCTGGCTCCATACCTTCCTTGCCAAAACGAAGGATCTTGGAAGTATCCCCAGCTTCAGCATGAACAGAACCAGGACCATGACACGCCTCACATCCGGTCTGGTACCCGCCGGGCACCTCAAAAGATGCTATTCGCATGTGAACATTGTGACGCTCGTTCTGCATCTTGTCATGACAGCCATAACAGGTGTCAGAACCAACGTAGGTGGCACAGGGGTCGGCTTTTGGCGCTTTGATGAGGTCTGCCCTTTTTTGAAGAGCCTGACCACAACCAATCAGAAGCCCGAGACCCGCTGCTGTAACTAACACTTTTTTAATCATAGATTCCCTCCGAATTGAACTCTGTCAAAGGATGTTCCAAAAACAACATTTCTATTTTTTTTGGAGCTTCCCTCAACTTTAAATCATTGCTCAGAGCATAACGCTAAAACACCCTAATAAAACATATTGATATATTGTTCTGGTTTATCATCACCCCCTTTAATAAAAAAAATAGTTACAATTGAACCTACTAATTGTGCATTAAAGTTCAAGTACTGTTGCGCTCGCAACACCATCCTGAGCAAGCAGAGCTTTAAGAGCTTCATCAGTCACAGGGTCATCAGTTGTTAATAAAATGACATTTTTTTGAGCAGTTGAATCCAGACCAACCTGCATTTTGCTGATATTTATCTTGTATTTTCCAAGAGTTGTGCCGATATTTCCAATCACTCCAGGTCTGTCCTCATTGTAGATCAGGAGCATGTGGCCTGCAGGAGCAGCCTCCAACCTGAAATCATTAACTCTGACTATCCTCGGCTCTTTCTTTCCAAATATAGTGCCTGAAAGGGTATTTGAACCTTTTTCCGTGACAGCAGTTATGCTTAAAAGGTTTGTGAAGTCTTCGCTGGTAGATGTCTTGCTTTCAGTTACTTTAATGCCACGAGACTGGGCCTGCATAGGGGCGTTTACAAAATTGACTTCTTCCTTGAGAACCGGCGCCAGAAGCCCCTTAATGGCAGACACTGTAACCGGCTTTGTGTCTAACTCAGATATCTCGCCCTGAAATGCAAGCTGAATCTCTGTAATAGGTCTTTCGGAAATATACGTAAGAAATGCCCCCATCTTCTCTGCAAGAGACAGAAAAGGTCCTATCTTGGCAAGCACTTCACCGCTAACCGAAGGCACATTCACAGCGTTTCTCACCTCACCCTTCAGCAGATAATCAGCTATCTGCCTTGCAACCGCTGTCGCTACATTCTCCTGCGCTTCAACAGTGGAGGCCCCAAGGTGCGGCGTACATATAAAGTTGTCCAATGACAACAGTGGAGTTCCTTCAATCGTGGTAGGCTCTACCTCAAACACATCCAAGGCAGCGCCTGCAAGATGCCCTGACTTAAGGGCATCATACAGATCAGACTCGTTTATTATGCCGCCCCTGGCGCAGTTGATGACAAAAGACCCCTTTTTCATTTTGCCAAAGGCATCCTTGTTTAAAATGCCCTTTGTTTCCTTTGTAAGCGGTGTGTGAACAGAGATAAAATCAGCCATGGATAGAACCTCATCCAGACTTAACACATCTATGCCGAGCTTGCTGGCCATCTCTGGCTGCACATGCGGATCATAGGCTATGACCTTCATCTTGCAGCCCTGGGCTATCTGGGCAACGATACTTCCAATGCGGCCGATACCAACGATGCCAAGGGTCCTACCTGCCAGCTCCCACCCCATAAAACGCTTCTTTTCCCACTTGCCAGCCTTCATGGAGGCTGTAGCCTGTGGAACATGGCGCGTCAGAGCAAACATCATGGCAACAGTGTGTTCTGCGGCTGAGTTGGTGTTTCCGCCAGGTGTATTCATTACAGCTATGCCGGCCTTATTGCATGCAGGGATATTGACGTTATCCAGACCAGAGCCTGCCCTGCCCACAACCTTGAGTTTTTTGGCTGCCGCAACGACCTCTTCTGTGACCCTTGTGTTGCTTCTTATGACAAGGGCATCTGCATCTGCTATGGCAACCAACAGTTCATCTGGCTTTATCCCTGGCTTTTCCTCCACCTCAAGCCCTGCATCTTTGAATATCTGTATGCCTTCACTTGAAATCTGATCTGTTACAAGAACCTTCATGTTCGATTATTTCCCCTCTGATTTTGAAAAATATGCCTGGACAGCACCAACACCCTTTCCAAGCTCAATAGGACAACCCATTGAAACCAGCGCCCTTTCAATAGCCGCCATAGCTATCACCATATCCCACTGACACAGATATCCCATGTGGGATATGCGGATTATCCTGCCTTTGGCCTGTCCCTGACCACCTGCTATGGTAATCCCGTATTGCTCCCTGAGTTTCTTTACAATCGCCTGTCCATCAATCCCTTCAGGCGTTTCAATGACAGTAACGGCCTCAGACACAGCTCTGGAGAAAAGCTTCAGCCCAAGCGCTGTAGCGCCTTCGCGCGTGGCCTCCGCAAGCTCCCTGTGATGCCTGAATACTGCTTCAAGCCCTTGTGACCTGATCTCTTCCAGCACCATGGAAAGCCCCATGATAAGTGAAACCGCCGGGGTGAACGCCGTAGTCTGCTTGGAAATCGCCTTTTTTTCAGATGCAAAATCAAAATAAAATCTTGGCAGTTTTGCAGCTTTTGACATCTGCCACGCCTTTTCACTCACCCCTACCATTGAAAGACCTGGAGGAAGAGCCAGCGCCTTCTGGGAACCCGTAACAACCACGTCCAGTCCCCAGTCATCCATGGGAAGCTCATAAACGCCAAGGGCAGTGATGGCGTCAATCACCAGCACAGTGTTCTCCCTGTGCCTTGTCAACTCAGCGATCTCCTTTACAGGCTGTTTTGCGCCTGTAGAGGTCTCGTGCGCCTGCATAAACACTGCTTTTGCATCCGGATAGCGATCCAGCTCATCCTTTACCTTTTGAGGATCAACCGCATCTCCCCATGTAACATCGATATTTACTGCCTTAACCCCGTATTTTTCGCACAATTCTGTCCAGCGTTCACCAAACTTGCCTGCCCTGATCACGATGGCAGTATCGCCAGGGGAAAGCATGTTTACAACAGACGCCTCCATTGCTCCTGTGCCTGAAGAAGCAAAAATAATTACATCATTGGAGGTCTGAAACAAATATTGTAAATTTTCACGAACTTTTGTGAGAATTGCAGAAAACTGCGATGTGCGGTGATGTATTATAGGCTCAGCCATCTTTGCCATTACTTCCGGCGCTACAGCGACTGGGCCAGGAGCCAGGATATAACGTTTTTGCATAAACAAAAATCTCCCCTCGATTTTATGAACAACTATTCAGTTTATTGTCTTTTTAAGACATTATGTCAAGCCTTCAAAAGAAATTTTGTTGCAGAAATACAACTAAGCCCTGCAAACGAGAAGCGCCACAGCATAAGCAGCCATGGCCTCACCTGTTCCTGTAAGCCCAAGACCTTCTGTGGTTGTAGCCTTTATATTTATAATATCCGGCTCAACACCGCAGGCTTCAGCCAGCGCACGTTGCATTTTCAGGGCATAACCGGCAATTTTAGGGGCCTGAGCCACGAGGGTAAGGTCTGCGCTTAAAAGACAAAAACCTTTCTGCTGAACCATGTCAGATGTCTTTTTCAAGAGCACAAGGCTTGATATGCCTTTGTACTGAGGGTCACTGTCTGGAAAATGCCTTCCGATATCCCCAAGGGCTGCTGCCCCAAGCATGGCATCACACAGAGCGTGAATCAAGACGTCCGCGTCAGAATGACCCAGCAGCCCGAGATGCCAGGGAATTTCAACACCGCCAAGAAAAAGAGGACGTCCTTCCACAAGCCTGTGAACGTCAAATCCAAAGCCGATTCTCATAACACGTTAGGATGGTTTCAAAAAAATAGAAATTTTACAGAAAAGTTCCAAAAAAATCATTCAAAAGCAAGGCTCACGGCCTGACAAGATATCTCTCATCGCAAAGATACTGAGCAACCCTAAAATCATAAGGAGTAGTTATTTTGAAATTATCGAATGATGATGGCACAACTGCCACCTGAACACCCGCCTCTTCCAAAAGACCTGCCTCATCTGTGGCTGCGATTCCTCGCTTAACGGCAAGCTCATAGGCGGCGAGCAGATCGTTTTTCCGGCATACCTGTGGGGTCTGAATGGCCCAAAGACCTTGTCTGTCAATGTTTTGCACCACAAAGCCGGAGTCATCCACCCTTTTAATAGTATCCTGCACCAGCATCCCAGGAACAGCCGCCCCTGACTGCAAAGCCTTCTCAAAAACCTGCTCTATGACATCAGATGTAACAAACGGCCTTGCTGCGTCATGCACTGCAACCCATTCGATTGCCCTTTCTGTGGAAATAAGACCATTAAAAACCGATTGTTGTCTTTGATCGCCTCCAGCTACCACCTTGATACAAACCCTGGCTGAATAACGTCGCACCATCTCCTCAACCTGTTCCATAAAGTCTGCGGAGGCAACAACGACAATGTCATTGACACGATCAAACTCGCAAAATGCCTCCAGACTCCAGCACAACACAGGCAAATGACCAAGAGTTAAAAATTGCTTCGGCACAGTTGAGCCAAACCTTGTGCCTGTCCCTGCCGCTACAATAACTGCTGACAAGCGCTGCTTCATGACAATCAAAATACCTTTCCTGGATTTAATATCCCTTTGGGATCAAAGACTTTTTTGATCCCTTTCATAATTGAAATAGCCTCCTGACTGAGCTCCCACCCCACAAACTGCTTTTTGGAAAGCCCAACTCCATGCTCTCCTGAAATTGTCCCACCAAGCTCTATACTTGCCCTCATTACAGCCCCAACAGCAATTTCAACCCGCTCTATATCCGTTTTTCTATTTTTGTCATAGAGCAAATTCACATGCAGATTGCCATCTCCAGCATGCCCAAAAGATAAAATCGTCACTGCTGTCTCATCAGCAATCGCCCTGATTCTTTTTAACACCTGAGCCAGGTTATGTCTTGGCACACAGATATCTTCACTTATTTTATCAGGAAAACCAAGCTGTTTGATAGCAGGCGAAAGACCTCTTCTCAACCTCCACATGGCATCTGCCTCAAGACTGTCCACTGCATGCCATACCTGCAAAGCGACTCCCTTTACTTCGCTCATCACAGTCCCGATTTCTGTTGTAACCGCCTCTTCTGTGCCATCCACCTCTATCAAAACAGCGCTGCCAGCCCCAACAGGTATGGACAAGCCAGGATTAGCCAGAACAAGACACCTAAGACTGAGGGCATCCATAAACTCAGCGCAGCGTGGCAGCACACCTGCTGAAAAAATGGTTGAGATGGCGGAAATGGCATCTTCATCAGAACTGAAAAAGCATAAAACAGTGCCAACATCTCTGGGAAGTGGAACAAGCTTGAGCCATATTCGTGAAAAAAGCGCCAAGGTTCCCTCAGATCCCACGAGCAACCGCGTCAGGTCATATCCCACAACACCTTTTGCTGTCCTCGCACCTGTCTGGATAATATCTCCACTTGGCAAAACTGCCTCAATAGCAATGACATAATCCCTTGTTACGCCATACTTGACAGCCCTTGCCCCACCTGCTCCAGTAGCCACATTGCCGCCTATGGTGCAGACTTTAAGACTCGCTGGATCAGGAGGATAAAAAAGTCCAACCTTGGATGTCGCCTTCTGTAAATCCCCTGTTATAACGCCTGGCTCAACCTCAGCCATCATATCCTGAAGTTCAATCCTTCTAATCGCATTCATGCGGGTCATGGACAGGACAATCCCCTTGCTGTCAGGACGAGCTTGAACTGGAACTGATGCGCCGGTTGTGCCTGTGCCAGCGCCTCTCACAAATACGCTGATGCCTTCATTGAAGGCAAACCGCATAAGATCGCTGATGGTTTCAGTATCCCTTGGCAGGATAACTGCTTGTGGAAAGGCAGAAAAAGAACTGGAATCGTAAGAATAGCTTGTTAGATCAGCCGGGTCAAAAAAAACATTTTCTGACCCGGCGATTGATTTGAGTTTTCTTAATAAAGGACTTGCAATCACCCACTATTTCAATGAAAGCATGCCATCAAAACCAACAACTTGAGACGCTCCTGCAGGTGTAAAATCCACAACCTCATATCCCACCACAGGCCATGTAGCCTGATAAGAGACATGGGTTGCGCCCTCCAAGGCTGTTGCATTATCGCCCGTCAGATAGATATTCTGAGAAGCATTCGGCAAAAGCACATATCCTGCTTTATCGCCAACCTGTTTGCCTTGTTCATCGTAATATGTAAGTGTTACCATTGTCTGATATATATTTGGATTGATAATTATCAACCTTTCAGCGCCATCTTCAAACAATGCAAATGTGCCGCAACAGCTTGGGGCTGTTTCAGGGTCAGTCACGATTGCACTCTCAACATCAGGTGAAACCATAAACTCCTCAGCGCACATGCCCGCTGCACCTTCAATTTTAAACCATGCTGGGGTCTGAGACCATGCATAATCCGCGACATTGCTTATAAGCTGTGTTGATACGCTGAAGTTGTTTGTGCCAAGAGACTGCCCATTATCCAAATAGCCTGTAATATTTGGGCTTCCTGAGTTTTGCAGGACAAAGTAACTACCCCAATTTTTCATGTCAGCAACAAATGGAAAATACAGAGTATTCGCTGAAGCTGGCATAAGAGAGCGTGCTCCTGCCATTTTGTCCCGGCCAAAATAGACTGCTCCTGTTATTCCATAGGCATTTCTGATAGTAGCCGAATTGACACCGTAATCAGGTAAGGTTCCCAGAAGCTCATGCACAAAAAATGTCTTCTGACCCTTTGCAGGCAAGGCTACAGGGCAATTCATGCCCGTATTCAGCTCCACATTCAGCCACTGAGCAGTGGATGTGGTGTTGATAAGAGAAATAGCTGTCCACCAATCTGGGGTTGAGATCGCAAGCGGAATGCAGATATCACCATAAGATAGGTGATCCGGGTTGTAGATATTGTTCAGATAGTCATTAGCAGTGGACGTAACGTCACAATTTACACCGCTACAACCAGTGTTTGCAGCAACAGTTTTTTGACCTGCGAGCATGTAAACCTTATCCCCGATTACAGTCTTCTCATACCCTACGCCAAAATCGTCAGCAGATTCAAACGCCACATAACAAATCTTGCAGGCATTCGGAAAGGCATCAAAGATGTCTATCTCAGCACTGCCGGCCAGATTGAGGGAGATGGCTACAGGATTATCACTCTCATTTCCAGCACAGTCATAGGCATGAAGTTCGCCGGTAAGCGGGCCACAGTTCGACTCGCTTCTGCAATCTGAACAAGGAGGGTTGATTATTCCAATCCTGACTGCTGCCGCCTCACATGCAGACCATACTGGAAACCACAACTGCTGCCTGACTTGTGATGGGAAATAATTTGCCACCAGATCTTTGGTGAGCATTATGGTTTGCGCATTGTTGGCGTATTGAGCATCACCGATGTAATACAGAACTGGCTCATCGGCTTCTGCCTCGGTTGTGGTTTCATCTGTATCTTCAGTAACATTCTCCAGCTCATCAGGATAAGGATAATAGGTATAAACCAGACTTGGATTTGAAAACAGGCCGATCTGCGGCGAATCATAACTCATTATGGTTGCCCATCTGCCAGGCACATCAGCCCCATAAGAATACTGAAATATGCCATAGCCAGAGGCATGGTCACGGTCATGATCACAGCCCAGATTATGACCAAGTTCATGGGCAAGGGTGTAGTTATCACACCCATATTCCTCGCCGTCAAAGCCTGTAAACTCGCCTACATCCACGACAGAAAAACCATAATCCTTTGAAAGAGATGAATACGATGGCATTATCCAGGCTACACCGCACGCATCGGAGTCAGGCTGTATTTTCCTGATAAGACTGACAAGGTCAGCTCCATACTCCTCTCGCGATGCCGCAAGGCCGGTAAACTCTCTCTCACTGTATGTCATGGCTTCAAGGGCTGCCACAAGACCGTTGCCATCTGGATAGGAAGTCTTTTTAAGCGCAACGAGATTGAGACGGAGGGCAATATTGCTGTCCTTGAATGCCTGGTTCGATACATCCACCAGATTTTGAATGCCGGCAGCCACGCCTTGATGTGTATATTCATCCTCAATCCCGTCTGTATAGAGGATCATCATGTCTATGACAGTCATTTTTGATGGATCAGATATTGCAGATATTGCAGAGGATGCCAGCTCTCCAGAAAGTTTTTTTATTGCATCTTCGGCTATCGGAGGCAACATGACGTCCTTATCGCTGTTTTTGGGCTTACGAGAAGGCATTACATCCACGCGGCATTGCATGGCATCTATGCCTGGCAGGAGCCTTATCTGTTGCCCCTCAAGATTGACAAAACCGGCAAAAACACCCTGTTTTTGAGTAAGAATAATTTTATTGAACTGACTGCCAGACACAGTCCTGCCCACCCAGGTAAAACCGTCCTGGTGCGGGATAAAGTCCGTGGTCTCCACCTCAATATCCTGACCCCATGAAATAACAGCTCTCTGTCCGGCAAGTTTTACATTCTTCAGATTGGTCTCGGATATGATTGCATTTGAAGGTTGCTGACTGTTCTGTGAAATGATAACCGGCGACTGAGCCTGCGCTGAAAAAGCTGAGGCAGTCAAACACAAGCTACTTGCTAAAGCAGTTACCAAAAAACGTGACATTAGAATCTCCCTCCCAGAAGTGGATAAGGAAAAGTTCCAGAAATTGCTATTTTGCCCGATGGCTGCATTGTTTGTCAGAAAACCCATCCTGACCTCCCCTTGTCAGGGGAGGAATATTTTGAGGGGTATGCTCACATACAGGGCGTATGCTGCGCTTTTCAGCCTCCTCACGCCTTGCCATCGAACAAAATTTCTGATTTCTGGAACTTACCATAAGTTATAATTTTAAAATCGGAATATAGTGTAATTATCATTAGGCTTTAATGCAATAAAAAACAAATTCCTTCTAAGATCAAAGACCGGTACCTGATCAAGCGGGAAGAGAACGTCTTTGCCATGGTCAAGCCTTCCGAATCGGCCAAGACCCTTGAATCGGCAGATTTGTTGCCGCTTGACCTTTGGGAAACTCAAATCGAGGCCGGACTTTTTACGAGACCATCATTGCTTAATGCAACAACATTGCTTATTAAAGGGGGCAAAGGGTTATAGATTGGGTGTAATCATTGTTTACATAGCGCGTAAACAATGTTAATAGCCGGATATTGCGGCTATGGTGCCAATGGCGATCAGGCTGGCGGCGGCGGTTACAACTGCCGCTGTCGCCACATCATTTCCTCTGTGGTGTCTGGGCGCCTGCACATACCTGACCGGGGCATAATAATGTCTGTGGTGATACACTTCAGGCTGGCAGCGCGTCACACAGCCCCTTGCCTTATGCCATACCGGGTAGCAGCCACCCCGGTCATACCTGTAATATCTGTCATAGGCAAAAACCGGCGCTGAAGCTGATGCCAGCATGGCTGCCAGGGCAATACCTGCAACTGCCATTTTTTTCAAGCTGTCTTTCATGTAGTTCTCCTTTGTCCTGACTTGCTGAGGGTTTGCATTCAGGATAAATTAAAAAAAGCATAAAATATGCCACTGGTTTGCAAAATTTTGTGGTTGAAATTTTTTCTAAAAAATATGCTAAAGGTTTTGCTGAATTATTCCGATTATTATTTTAGAAATAAGCAAAAATATCAATGTGCACATCAAGGATTGCTGGGCGCTGGAAAATCAGGGAGGATAAGCAGTATAAATGTCACTTCTGAATTTTCCTTATCACCCTGTCATCCTCATATTAGTTGTTATTGCATTGATAAAGCTCAAAAAGCAAAAAGTTTAAAAGAGGGAACCTTAAAAAATAGCATTTTTGTTCAATAGCGCGGCGCAAGAAGGGCAAAAAGAGCATACTCCCCGTAAATGAGTGAGCATTTTCGCCAGACAAAGCAACGTAGGCCATTGAGCGCAAAGGCGCAGGCTTTTAGCCCGTCCAAGCTCTGCAAAGCAGAGTGAAGGGCATTTTTAAAGCTTCCCAAGAACAAGGTGCTGCACATAGCCAGGAAGGTTATGTGTCCACCATTTAAAATTCAAGGAGGATAACGGCCATGATCACATCCTAATTTCACCCCCATTTTACTTATCCCTATTCGTTTACTCAAATACTGTTGTTTTTTTTATTCAAAATGCAAGGAAGAATTTTTTCATAACACAGGAGGTTTACGTATGAAAACAAAAAGAATGTTCAAATCTGTATGTTCGTTTATGCTTTCAGGCATTCTTGGCCTGAGCGTATCAAGTCTTGTGCCTGACTCTGTATGGGCAAAGGCAGCCATGTCAGACCTCAAGGAAAGCCCGAAGGATCGCACAACCACCGCCACGAATCCGGAGTTCAATAATCTTCAGAGCTATGTATATGATGGCGAGGCGCTGATTTTAGATAGTAGCAATCTTGATGACGGTATGGTACTTGCCTTGGGAGCGGGCGGTCTTGCCACGTTTAATTACGATGATGCAATCGGTACGGTTATTGACCGTGAGTACAAGGT
>DYLC01000037.1 GCA_020722285.1 Desulfobulbus propionicus
ATTATAAGGCATCAGGCAGGTAAAAAACAATCAATTGGAGATATTTTTGTAGATTGGTCTTGAAATCCAGTAGTCATCTGAAATGCCTGTCTTATAGGCTTTGAGGGCATTTTGGGAGGAGTTTATCCTGAGATTACTGTATGTGCCGTCTTCATTCTGCCAGCGTTCATGCCAGTAAACAGCAGCCTTGATGCGGGGGTATCTGTTTTTTATGGAGTCGAATGCCTGTGCAATCCATACAGCCTTGTCACCTGACCTTGGAAACTCTCCAACCCCCCACTCAGCCAAAACCATTGGTTTGATTGGGTCTATAGCCTCCATTTCCCTGTAGCTGTCGTCGAACACCCCTTGAAAGGAGATCCACCAGCCCTGGCTTGAAAATAACTGACCATATACGCTGAAGCCCATCCAGTCCACCACATCTGATCCAGGATAATACTGGGCTATCCTGTTCCATGCCTCATTTGGATAAGTGGTGTGGTTTACATGAAATCCCCAGAGGATGTTCTTTGCCCCTTTTTGCCGGACACGCTCCACAACATAACGGTATGCCTTTTTAAATGTATCAGGCCCTTCATACACAGGTTTTCCGGCCATGTTTCCGACAATGTTTCCTCCGCCATAATGAAAGCCTCCCCACGGAAACCAGATTCCGTTCATCTCAAGACCAAAGGCTGCAAGCATGGGCCTGCCAAATTGTTTCGCTCCTTCCGCCCAGGAGTCAATATAACTGTCCCATTTGCCTTCAAGAATGCTCGAAAGGGTAAACTTTTTTTCAATGCCTTTATTTTCTTCATAAGGTCTATCCCATGGCGACCAGAAAAGCAGCGGCACTGCCCCGTATCTATCTAAAAGCCTGCATATCTCTGCTGGAAAATGTTGTTCTCCCCAGAAACTTCCAAGGGCAATTATCGCCTGCTGCTTGCCTGAGAGTTGGTCAAAGTTCAGTATTGCCTCAAGTGTTACGTCATCTTCTCCAAAGCCGAAGTCAATATATGCGCCTGTATATGCGCCTGTTTCAGGCCATGCAAGGGAAGTTTTCCGGGATGCCTCCATGATGGGAGTTTTTGGAGTTGGTTCAGGTTGTTGTTCCCTGCATGCAGCGATCAAGAGAAAGACAATACCGAGATAGAATAGAATAATATGCCTGTTAACTGTCATGATTATGCTGCCTATTAGGAAATAACTGAGGAGGAAGCCGTGGCAGCGCCTGTCCTGTCAAGCTTGCCCCATGATGCCCAGACGCCTTTGATGACGTTTAGCAGCGCCTTCCAGATTGCGACTGACAGGATGGTTCTGTAGTAAAAACGCATGGGGATTACAAGCAGAAGTTGCCTGAAGTTTCTATCGCCTGCTTTTTCAAGCCAGATTCCTGTGGCGGTGATGGCGATGTCCATGAACATGAATGCCCAGAAATAAAACGCAAGCGCAAAGGTGAGAGAGCCGGTGGCAAGCGACCATGCAAAATAGATGTCCAGCGCCGGGGTAAGGGCGCTTAAAAACACCTGAAAAAACCATATTCCTGGCATTGCAAACCACCCAAGCGTTCTTTTGTCCTGTGAAAAAAGAATATCCTTATGTTTGGCCAAGCACTGCATAGTGCCAAATGCCCATCTTACCCGCTGTTTCATAAGGTTTTTGGTTGTTTCAGGCGCCTCTGTCATGGCTATTGCCTCCGGCGCAAAGGCTATTTTGTAGCCAGCGTTGTGCATTGCAAGCGTCATGTCTGTGTCTTCAGCCAGTGTGTCAAATTGTATATTGCCTGCCTTCTCAAGGGCCTCTTTCCTGAAGGCGCTTATTGCCCCTGGTGCAACGGTGATACAGTCTAAGGCTTCGTAAGCCATTTTTTCCAGATTAAAACCACAGAGATATTCTATTGTCTGAAATCTGCCGATCCAGTTGTTCTGGTTTCCAACTTTTGCATTGCCTGAGACTGCCCCTACGCTCTGGTCCGCAAGAGGCTGAATGAGATTTGCGATGGTGGATGGCAGAAATATCGTGTCTGCATCCAGGGTTACTATGACAGGATGAAGCGCAGCCTCAATGCCTGCCTTGAGTGCGTGGGCCTTGCCTTGATTTGGCTGCTTGATGAGTTTGACCCGTGCATCCTGCCTGGCAAGCCCATCCACAATCCCTGCTGTGTTGTCCTTTGACCCGTCATCCACCACTATGACCTCGAGCTCATCCTGAAAGTCAGATGCAAGGACTGATTTGACAGTGGCCTCAATTACCTTTTCTTCATTGTAGGCTGGGATGACAACACTTGTCCTGTTTGAAAAAAACGGATTGATGCCCTTGTTTTTTCTGTGTTCGCTGGCATTCAACATAGCAAAAGTGGTGATAATGACGGTCTTTAGAATGAGCAGAATGCCTGCGAATGCAAGAAAAATCCAGATCGCAGAGTTAAAGATACGCATGGCCTGAAAGGTATTGCCGCTTACAAACATGGAAAAAAACTGACTCTGGCGTAATCCTGTAACAGGAGGCATGACAGTTTCAGGTGATATCCTCATCACCTCACTAAGGCTTGATATTTTATCGCCTCTCATATTCAGATAATCAATTAAGCCTGGAAGCGCATCAACGGTTTGGGATCTGTCGCCGCCAGCATCATGCAGCAGTATAATGCTACCGCCCTGCGTCCTCTGCGCCATTACTTCTTTCAGTATTTTGTCTGCACCTGGCATTGTATAATCCTCAGAGTCAATGTCATGGCTTACAACTACATATCCAAGGGCCTGGGCAAGGCGCAGCGGCTGCAATTCATGGAGATGTTTTGGCCCCTGTTGCGTGCTGTACGGTGGCCTGAAGAGCAGGGTTGACCTGCCTGTGAGGTGCTGGAGAAGGCGCTGCGTGGCGTTTAGTTCGAGCATTCCCCGTTCTTCAGAGACATCGCAGAGGTTGGGATGGGTGTATGTATGGTTTCCGATCTCATGGCCTTCCTGCAGTATTCTTTTAATCAGACCTGGATATCGTTCCGCATTGTTGCCAGTGACAAAAAACACGGCTTTTGCATGTTTTTCCTTTAAAATATCCAGAATTGCAGGAGTCCACTCCGGATCAGGGCCATCGTCAAAGGTGATAACCACCTGTTGTTTGTCTGTCTTGAAATTTCGTATCAACACCGGCCCTTCAGGAAATCGATCATATTCTTCCCACAGCAGGCCTCCATCTGTTGTCCTGATTTTTCGATGACCAGCAAAAGGTGGTTGGTCAGACAGCTGTAAGATGTTGCCCTCTCCAATGGAAGGGACGATATCGTCCAAAGTTACCTCTGAAAACATATCAGAAAGCAGGCTTTGGTTGTCTATGGGCCGGGCTGAAACCTGCCTTTGCTCCAAAATACTCCATACCCCAGGGTCTTCAGTGCCAAGGCTGTGAATAATAATGCCTCCTGCAAAAAAAGGCTCAACAGCCTTAAGGTGATTGTAAAATGTAATGGCATCAAGAAACCAGACAGCGTGATCGGTATAAGAGTCTTTATATGAAAATAAGAGGTTGGATTCCGACTCATGTATGGCAAGCCTTGTCTGGGCCTTGTCTGCAAGTTTCAGCATAGTCATCACATCCCCAAAACCTACTGTTTCAACCTTGCCATCAGACCAGTCATAGCCATATGAGCCGATCGATGCAATCCATTTTTGAGGCACGTCAGAAAGACTGATGTATTTTTTCAGCGTATCAAGCCAGGAAGTAAGCCATTGTGTTGATGCAATCGGACCTGGTTCGTCTTTTTCTCCGTTTTCATCGTGAAACAGCGCAACAAATCTGTCCACATGGCCTGATATGGCTGGGATATCAAAAAGCTTTATGCTGATGTCAAGTGGAATGGCCAGCCACAATTCCAGATCGTTTTGGTGCAGGACATCTGCTGTCAGCCTGATAAATTCCGTCATTTCTCTTTGACAGGCAGGATCAACCTCATCGAACTCAAGCAGTATGCCGTTTCCGTTGAGCCTTTTGACCGAGTTCTTCAGGCTTTTGACAAGTTCTTCCTGAACCTCAGGTTTGCTTCTGAGCAGTTCTTCAACAGCCTCGGGATTAAACTGTCCATCCTTGTAATTGCCGACAGTAAGGATCAACTTCAGATGGTCTTCGTCTGAGACCTGAGCCAGTTTGTCCTCTTCATCCTGAGGCTCAGACAGTGTGAATTTACTGTCAGAGATCTCGAGTTCAAACCAATCTGCCACGACGTGAGTCAACTGGCCCTTGTGTCGCTGGAAAGAAACAAGGCTGGCGCTATCCCAAGGCACTAAAAAACCGGCAGTAATCTGCCTATAGCCTCTCTCGACCTCTGCGTTGGCAGTCCGTGCATGGAGACCTTCAAGGGATTTGGCTATTTTTTTTGCATCTTTTATCCCTTTAAGATTGGGGTTAGTCTCCAGTTTGTTTTTTTCAGCCTGAACATAAACCCTGAGATTTGCCACTTCTTTAGGCAGCTCAACAAGTTCAGGTCTGATGCTTAAAGCTGCCAGAAAGACAGAGAAGCATATTGCCATGAAAAATGAGACAAAGAGCGCTATGAGTTTGAAACGTGTCCAGCGTTTGCCTTTGGGATCAAGAAAAACAAATGGTGATTTTGTCATGTGAGGTTCCAGAAATTAACAATTCTGTTCAAAGGCAAGGCTTGAAAAGCTAAAGCTTGCGAGCGAAGGGGCATTTTTTGGAACCTCCCAATAGAGATGCCTGTGGCATTCCGGGCTTATTCACTCTATAAGTTGACGTTTGCCAGTGACATCAGGCTGTGAGACGATGCCTTCCTCTTCCATGCGTTCTATCATACGCGCGGAGCGATTGTATCCTACCCTGAGCCTTCTTTGAATCATGGAAATAGAGACCTGGCCGGATTGTCTGACGATTTTTATCGCCTCGTTGTAGAGTTTGTCAACCGAGTCATCTGCGCCATCGGCTGTTTCTGAATTCTCTTCAGGGTTGGCAGTAGCCTCCATGACTGTCTGGTCATATTCTGGCTCGCCCTGCGCCTTTAGAAACTCCACAATGGCCAGTATCTCTTTTTCCGAGATATATGCCCCGTGTATCCTTTGAAGGCTTGCAGAGCCTGGGGGCAAAAACAGCATGTCTCCCATGCCAAGCAGCCTATCTGCGCCCATCTGGTCAAGGATCGTGCGAGAGTCCACCTTTGATGCCACTTTGAAGGAGATTCTGGCCGGGAAATTGGCTTTGATAAGACCTGTAAGCACATCCACTGAGGGCCGCTGTGTCGCAATCAGGAGATGGATGCCTGCTGCCCGCGCCATCTGGGCAAGCCTTGCAATGGCTGTCTCCACCTCTTTGGAAGAGACCATCATCAAGTCTGAAAGCTCATCAATGATGATGACAAGATATGGAAGTTTTTCCTCTGCTATCTCATTGTAACCATAAAGATTTCTGGCATGATGCTCTTCCAGAAGCTTGTAGCGTCTCTCCATCTCGTCAACTGCCCAGCGAAGGGCGCGTGTTGCCTCCTTAGGCTCGCTCACCACTGGGTGAAGAAGATGCGGAATACCATCATAAAGGGAAAGCTCGATGCGTTTTGGGTCAACCATCAAAAGACGCAACGTGTTAGGGCTGTGTTTGTAGAGAAGCGAGATGAGCATTGCATTTAAACCCACGCTTTTTCCTGTGCCTGTCGAGCCTGCAATCAAGAGGTGTGGCATCTTTGCAAGGTCAGCAGCCACTGGCAGCCCTGAAATGTCCTGACCAAGCGCAAGGGGAAGCCCTCCTTTGTGTTTTTGAAACACATCGCTTGAAAGGATTTCTTTCAGATAGACCATCTGACGGGTTTGATTGGCAAGCTCAATGCCAATCACTGCCTTGCCAGGAATGGGCGCCACAATGCGAACGCTTTGGGTCTTTAGGGCAAGGGCAAGGTCGTCCGCCAGTGATGACACCTTGTTTATCTTGACCCCTGGGGCTGGGGCAAACTCATACATGGTGACTACAGGTCCTGGGCTTATCTCCACCACCTTTCCAGCCACTGCAAAGTCCAGAAGTTTTTGCTCAAGCACATGGGCGTTTGACAGATAAAGCTCCCTGTCTATGGCAGTCGCTTCATGCACAGGGTCAGCAAGAAAGGAAATGCCAGGAAGTTTGAAGTCACCAAAAAGGGCAGTAGCTGTCATGGCAGACATTGAATCCTCATCTTTTGCGTCAGATACGGGTTTTGGCGCAGCCTTGCGCGGCGATTTTATCACAGGCTCAGAGTTGTTTTTTTCCGTTCCAGAAGGCGTTAGCGGGATAGAGGGTTCGTTTTTGGTTGTTTCATTAGTTTCCTGCGCCATTTGGGATACATCGCTGGCTTGCTGCGTCATTTCCCATTTGATTGAGAAAAAATCTATGAGTTTTTGAAACGCAGACATTGATGAGAGCCTTTTGATGACAGGAACAGCATATTGAAAAAGGATAAGAAGCCCGACAAGAAATATAAAACAAAAAACAAAGATAGTTCCCACCTTGCCAAACCAATTATTTGCCATGTTTGCCAAAAAAATGCCAAGGATGCTTTGGATGAACGGGTTGGAACTGTCTGCAAAGATAGCAAAAAAAACGCTGGATGATATTGTGACAAGCCCCCAGCCACTCCAGTAGCCAACATGATCCCACTTGTCCATTTCGCAGCCATTCATCGAAAAAAAGGCTGTAAAACCAATGGCAACAGGTAAAAAACAGGCTGCAAAGCCTAAGAATTGAAAAAGAGCATGGGCAAGGTCAGCCCCGACAGGTCCTATCCAGTTTGACGATAGCGCCTTTCCTACCTCCCTTGTCAGCGCAGGGTCATCAGGGGTAAAACTCCACAAAGCTGCCCAAATCATCAAAGCCAGCAGGATGATGGCAAGGATTTTGATTATACGCCATAAAGCGCCTGAACCTGAGCTTTCTTTCAACTCTCGGTCTTCATATATTGACTCTTGTGACATTGTTTTTTCAGGTTAAACTGTGCTGTCGGGTTAAATTGGTTGAGGAAAGTTCCAAAAATTAAAAATTTCGTTCAATGGTAATTTTTAAAACCTACCTTGATATTTTTCAAGCAAACGATACAACGTAGCCCTGCTTATGCCAAGCAATGCTGCTGCTTTATAGCGATTATTATTTGTGGCTGCAAGGGCGTCTTTGATTGATTGGACGTCAGTTTTTTTTGATGGTTTTGTCAGGCGGGGGATGGCATTTTTTGCGATATCGGCATGATACCCTGTAGCAGTTGACTTTTTTTGAAAATTACGTTTTTTTGCATGTAAAATATGGTCTGGCAGGTGGCGCAGTTCTATCTTTGCGCCCTTGAGACGCACGAGCGCAAACTGGATGCAGTTTATGAGTTCACGCACGTTGCCAGGCCAGTCATAGGCAGTGAGCATCCTCATTACCTCAGGGGCGATTTCAATCCGTGAGCCCTTTTCAGTAACTGCCTTATTAACAAGATTGGTGACAAGCAACTGGATGTCCTGCCTTCTTTCTCTGAGCGCTGGCATGTATATTGGCACCACACAGAGCCTGTAGTAAAGGTCTTCCCTGAACCTGCCTGCCTTTATCTCAGCCCTCAGCTCCTTGTTGGTTGCGCAGATTATCCGCACATCAGATGCAGTGGTTTTTTCGCTGCCGAGCCGTTCAAACCTGCCATCCTGAAGCACACGCAACAGTTTGACCTGCATGGCTGGGCTTATGTCTCCGATTTCGTCGAGAAAAAGTGTGCCCTTGTCAGCGATCTCAAATCTGCCTTTTTTGTCCTTGATAGCCCCTGTAAAAGCCCCTTTAACATGACCGAACAGCTCGCTTTCAAGCAGATTGTCTGGAAGCGCCCCACAATTTACCGGCACAAACAGGCCGTCTGAACGGTTGCTCTCTGTGTGAATGGCCCTGGCTGCAAGCTCCTTTCCTGTGCCGGATTCGCCCTGAATCAGGACAGGAACAGAGCTTTTTGCCACATCGCGGATGATCTGATATACCTCAAGCATGAGGCGATCTTTGCCTGTCATGCCACAAAAGCCTTCCACCTCGCCAAGCCTCAGAGACATCTCGAATTCCTTGGTTATATCCCTGAATGTAGCGATTACACCGACTGTCTCTTTATGGTCGTCTTTTATCGGGATGACTGTCATCTCCAGTTTCTTCTTTTGTAAATCCTTAGCAGTGATGGAAACAGGATATTTATATGGGGCGTCAGGTATGTGGGCTAATCTCGTACAAAAGTTGCAGTTCTGTCCACAGAATTTTCCAGGAAACGCCTCATGGCAATCCTTGCCTAATATTTCCTCCCTGTTGTAGCCTGTGATTTTTTCTGCCGCTTTGTTGAAATAAAAGACCGTTCTGGAAAGATCGTGGGCGATGATGCCCTCGTGAAGATTGTCCATGATCAGGTTGGAGTATCTCATCGTATGGTTCAGGGCATCAAGATATCCCTGCTCCACCAGGTCTGAAACCATCTGCTTTAGACGTAGCATGGTTGTCGAATATGACCATGTCGCCTGTTCAGACAGGTTTTCAGGCAGTGCTGTCTCTCGTTGAGCTTGATCCGGAGTTTTTTTTGTTGTTTTAAGCTGCCAGTTGAGCAAAATAGGGTTACCAGGCAACATAGGATAAGAGTCACATTTTTTGGGTTTAAAGCAGATAACGATATTGGCAATAAAGCGCCGGATATTTTCAAATTGCTCAATGTGGTCAGGAAGTTCAAACCCGGATTCAGTGATTATTTGAGACGCGACCTCAGTCTCTTTTGCATCTGTTGCTGATGGAACCGCAGCGATGATGTCGTAATCTTTGTTCAGATATTTTTTTGCGATTGCAGCGGCGGCGACAGGCAGAAAATATGAGTCATCTGAGACAAAAAGAATGGAGATCATGACATTGATGATTGACGGCCTCGTAAAAAGTAGTCATACGCTATGGATAAGCAAAAATCGTCAAATGTAAGGCTCGTAATTCCTGAAGGATGTAGGGGCAGATATAATACCTGCCCCTCATCTCCTGGACGCCGCAATGACGAAGGATGCAGCGCAATATAGCAAGTAGTTGGGCAGTTGACGATTTTTTGCGACGCCATCATGATTGTTTAAGGTGATTGAGGGTTGCCATAGCAGAGTGTCTCACCTCGTCATCCACATCGTTTAGGAACGATTCAAGGTATTTTAAGATGTTATGCCTCTCAACACACTGTGGGATCACAGATGCTATCCGTTCAATGCCGTATATTGCCCCTTTTCTAAGTGGGGCATATTCAAGATAATTTCCATCCTCCTGGACGTATGAAATTAGTATGTGGATATACTCCTGACACAGTTGCGGCACATTTGCCATTGCCTCCGCCATTGCCTCAGGCGCTCCCCATCCAATCCCGCCTGATTCATCATTCAGACTCCATATTAGCCTTCGCATGATGATCCTGGCGTCTTCCATGTCCTGTGCCGCTATTTTCGCCATCAGCTTGCCAAATGCCTGTACAGCAAGCCCTCTTTGAGCTGGCACAGGATTATAAGTGGCTGCTATGATGTAATTTATCAAGAGTTTTGGCGGATGATTGCTGATAAGCTCGTCTAAAGCCTCTTGATCAGCGTTTTTAATACAAGAAAGGCATTGAAAGCGCAGAGAACGCTTGCCAATGCCTTCTTTAGTTGTTGCCTGTCCACTTATGGAAATGGCAGGGGTTATGTGAGATTGCTTCACCTGTTAATCCATCGGCCCCATGATTTTAACCTTTATTCACCAAGCTCAGCCTTGACAGCCTGCGCAAGTCGTTTTCCAAGATCAACGCATTTTTTCAGATCATTATGGGTTGGCACATACTTTACCCTTATGCCTTCATCGATGATATTGAATTTCATCTCTTCCATAGCCTGATTCAGGAGCTTTACTGCCTCGCCGCTCCAGCCGTAAGAGCCAAATGCTGCGCCAATCTTGCCACATGGTCTAAGACCTCTCATATACATTAAACAGCCAGCCATGCGTGGCAAAAGCCCATTGTTAAGCGTTGGCGATCCCATTGCCACTGCCTTTGCGCCAAGCACCTCTGTCATGATATCGCTTCTGTGGTTGACCTCAAGGTCAAGCAGTTTAACGCTCACGCCTTCCTGCATGATGCCGTCAGCCACTGCCTTTGCCATCATCTCTGTGCTATGCCACATGCTGTCATAGATTACGACAGCCTTTTTCTGCGCCTTGCAGCTTGACCAGTCAGAGTATGCCTTAATCATCTCTCCGACATACTTACGCTTGATAAGCCCGTGATCAGGGGCAATCATCTTGATCGGAATGCCCATCTCCGTCACGTTTTTCAGAAGTTTCTGTATCAGTGGTGAGTAGAGCATAAGGATGTTGGCGAAATACTTGGCATTTTGCTCCATCATCACGGTAAAATCAACTTCGTCATCAAAACGCTCGCTTGTGGCGAGATGCTCCCCGAAAGCATCGCTTGAAATCAGAAGCGCATCCTCTGGGATGTATGAAAACATGCTGTCAGGCCAGTGAAGCATCCTTGTTTCTATAAACTGCACTGTGCGTTTGCCAAGGCTTATGGTCTGACCATTTTTCACTGCCTCAAGTGGCCAGTCTTTAGGGTGAAAATGCTCTTCAATAGCCTTTTTGCCCATCTGGGAGCAAAAAATCTTCTCAGGTTTTACAAGCTTAATCACCTTTGGAAGAGCGCCTGAGTGATCCATCTCCACATGATTCACTACGATGTAATCAATCTGCCTTGGATCAATGAGGGAGCGGATGTGGTGGAGCAGATCGCTCGCTTTGTTCTTTTTTACTGTGTCAAACAGGGTTATCTTGTCATCCATGACCAGAAAGGCATTGTATGTGGTGCCCTTGTAGGTGGAGTATCCATGGAAATCCCTGATGCCCCAGTCCACTGCGCCTACCCAGTAAATATCATTCAGAATCTCTCTTACAGCCATATTTTTTCACCGTCCTTACATTGTGATTATGGAAAATCCGTTTTTGATAAAACCTGCCATGCCTGGATGCCCCCTCATGTCGTCAAGAACAGGAAGCCCGAAGGCCATCACCGCATCAAGCGTCCCCATCTTTGCAGAACACGCCTTGCAGACCCCTGCTATCAGGCCTTTGCCGAGAACATCCATAAAAAGCCTGTTAAATGGATATGAGTTGTTAAACAGATCAGGAACAAGCTTCGTGGCCTCTCCTTCTATGACAATTTTGCAATCAAGGCCGGAAGCTTTCAGGTCAAGGGCGTTTAGTAGCACATGCATAAAGCACATGGGGTCGCCTTTGAAGGCAAAAATTGCTATTTTTTCCATTTCATGCGCCTCTACTGTGCGGCAAACTGTTCTTTGCCAGCGCCACAGACAGGACATACCCAGTCATCTGGCAGATTTTCAAACGAGGTGCCTGGGGCAATGCCGCTTGTGCTGTCTCCCTGGGCAGGATCATAGACATATCCGCATACTTCGCATCTGTATTTCTGCATGTTTCCTCCTTCTGATGCAGACGTTGCAACCTGAGCTGCTGGCGCAGCTCCGCCAGTCTGTTCTTCCATAACTGAGCCAGGGCCTGCAAGCGGTTTAAAAGCAGCCTTGCTTGCACCGCAAACAGGGCATTTCCAGCCTTCCGGCAGGTCTTCAAACCTTACACCCTTTGGGATCTTTCCTTTTCTGTCTCCGCGGTCAGGGTCATAGATATAGCCGCAGTTTAATGTCTGGCACTGCCACATGTCTTCAGGTGCGCTCATGTATCGTCTCCTTTTTAATCATCATCCTCTGACTCTTCAAGAACAGTCAGGTTTATTGACCTTGCGCCAAGCTCCTTGTCAACCATGAAAATACCACCTGGACTCTGGGAGGCAAGCTTCAGCCTCTGCACAACTGCATTTACCGAGGCCTCTTCCTCAACCTGTTCAGAGATAAACCATTGAAGAAAAATCTGGGTCGCATGGTCTTTTTCGCATACTGCCATGTCCATAATGGCATTGATACGCCTTGTAACTTCTCTTTCATGGGCAAGGGCCTCTTCAAATGCCTCAAGAGGGGAATTCCAGTCTATTTTTGGCGCTCCAATAGCGGCAAGTTTTACCCTCCCGCCACGTTCGTTGATGTAGCCATAAAACTTCCGAGCATGCGCCACTTCTTCCACAGTCTGGGCCTTCATCCACTGAGCGCAGCCTGTCAGATCTATGGATTCAAGGTAAGCTGCCATAGATAGGTAGATATATGATGAATAAAACTCAAAAGTGAGCTGATCATTCAATGCGTTTTCAATCGTTGGGCTAATCATAAGTATTTATGTCCTTTTTAATCTTTTACAATGGCAAGAGACATTCTGTTATGCCACGTGCCCGTAAACTTGCCTTATGCCTTCCACACGCCATGCAGGTTGCAAAACTCGCGGGCAGTCACGTTATCTGCCTGAATGCAGAAAAATGCCTCTGGAGCCTGACCAGGGGCAAGAAACTCCCTGTATGCCTTGCCATCAGCAATCAGTTCTATCCATTCAATGTAGTGCTTTGCATCCATTGGATGCGAAACGCTTCCAACCTTTACCTTGTAGCCGCCATCAACCTTTTCTATGACAGGCACATGTTTTTCTTTGGCTGCATCAACGGTGTTTTCTTCCATCAGCTTCATAGGCTGCCCGCAACAGACAAGCTGGCCTGCGCCTTCGTGGATCATCTCCACCATATTGCCACAAATTTCACACTTGTAGATCTGAAGTTTCTTGGTCATGACGAGTTTCTCCTTTTATTTTACAGTTTTTATTTAATCAGCGCTGTATCGGAATACCTAATGATACAGCGCTGATTAAGAGTAGCTACTTTAAATTACAATGTTATTTCTTTTTGGTGTCTTTTTTGGTGTCTTTGGCTTTGTCATGTCCTGCTGCATGAGTTGCTCTCATGGTTGCAGCCAGTTCCTGTATCTCGCCAAGACTCTTTGTCATCATAGCCCAACCATACCAGTATGCATAGTCAGGATTCATGTGGAAGAAGCCCTGATATGTCCTCATGCGATCCTTCATGTACATCTGGAAGAGAACCTGCTCAATGAATGACAACTTTGAAGTATCCCCGCCGCCTGTCTGCATGAAATACAGAAAGTCTGGGTATGCGAAAGGATAATTGGCAGGTTTTTGCAATATCCCGTCTTTGTATAAGCCCGCCACGATTTCAATGCCCTGTGCAAGCAGCCTGTCAGCCTTCTGCATCATCTGGTCACCCATTTCAAGCTGCTTTTTGGCGTAACTTTCTGAGTGACATTTGCTGCATGTCTTGATCATCTTGTCCCGTTCTGTCTGCCAGGCTTCCTGTGTCAGACGCACCATGTCCACAGACTTGACAGCCTCAAGACGGGCTGTAGGCTCGCCTGTCTCTGGATTCAGCACTCCAAGCGCCTTGAGGATTGTGATCCTGTCTGCCTTCCACTGAGGGTCATCAGGCAGAGGAAGCCTTACGCCCAGAAAACCCCATGCAGTGCGGTTTTCGTGGGTGCCGTTTGGAAGATGGCATTCCTGACAGGTAGGAGCTGGGGCATCAACAGGCATGTTGCCGTCTGTTTTTGTGCGCCAGCGTGTGCCGTGCTTGCCGCTTTCCCACATCTCCCACTGAGGATGGTCATAACCCATGTGACACTGTTGGCATGCCCTTGGGTCCTGAGCCTCTTTTTTGGAAAATGTGTGCCTTGTATGGCATTCATCACAGGAATTGTTCTGGTAACGGTAGCCCTTGTCCCTCTGCTCCTTTTTCTGAGCATCAGTCTTGATGCCCATGTTGTGACAGCCTCCGCAACCTTTACCGCCCTCCATCAGCTCATCCGGCTCAACATGGGTGATGGGAAGGGCGTTAAGACTTGTCCAGCCATGCTGATGTTTGCCCTTGGAAAACTCTGCAAACTGCTTTTCATGACATTGTGAGCAGACGTGCTCATCAGGAAGCTGCACCTTTGCCACATCATTTGCTCCTGTGTGCTGATCCCCGTGACATGTTGAACAGGTCACGCCTTCCTTGCTGTGTCTGCTCACCTCCCAGTCTTTTACCTGCCCTGGGGTTGACTGCCGGTGACAGGTTATGCACGCCTCTTCCTTTGCATTTTCTGCAAAAACAGGGGCATTTAAGCCTGCAAAAGCAACAGCGCCAGCAAATAACCCCACTGCACTAAGTGCAATTGTTTTTTTTCTCATAACTTTCTCTCTTTTTATTTGATTTCAACTGATAATGTAGCCTCATTAACCTTCATAGGCGCATATTCATCTGCGGGTAGCTTGAAGTATTCGCCTACAGAGCTTGGGATCTGGCTGTAATAAAGTGTAGCGGTGATGGTTGCCTTGCCCTTGGCGACATCTGCTGGGATAGCCCATGTGTAATTTTCAAACTTGCTCTGACGTGGTCCAATCCTGTAGTCAATCTGGGTATTTTCAGCAGTAAACCACTGCATTATGGTCATCTCGCCCTTTGGATTGAAAAATGGTTTCCTGAATATGCGAGCGCCTTCAGGCAGGTTGCCATCCCTTGAAAGACCTTTCCAGTCCTTGACCTCCATGACCTCGCCCATATCAAAGTAAGCCATGATTTTTGGGTCAGCGATGGTGTACTCCTCGCCCTTAAAGCCCTTAGGCTTTACCTGTAGGTGAGTTTTTTTGCCTTGTGAATCCTGCACCCACATCTCAAGCCAGAACATACGCTCTTCTGAAGAACCTGAAGGAATGTAATGCCCCACTTTGCCATTAAAGAGTTTGACGTTTATGTCTAAATTTGAGCCTGCGGATGCAGTCTCTGCCTGTGGGTAAATGGAGATATCCACAGCGCCTGCAAGTTTCTGGACAAAATGCGAGCCATGAAAGACGTGATGAGCTACGTCAGGACGCTGCTGTCCACTGGAGGCAACCTTTCCTGGCAGGTCATACATGTGGCAATCCTGACATCTCGCGCCTTCTTTGGCATAAGGACCTGCCTTCCACTCCCTGTAGGTCTCTTTTACCCATGCTCCATAAGGGCTTTGTTCATCGTGACATGTGGCGCAGAACTCAGACTTGGTCAGAAACTCTGACTTGGCTATGCCATGTGCAGGGCTTTTGCCATCTCCACGCGGTCCCTGTTTAGTATTTCCTGGTTCAATGTTATAGCTGAAATTAAATGGAACTGCCTCTGAAGTGCCTGTAATCTGGTGGCAAATCTCACAGCTTACGCCTTCGTTAGCCCTTGTGCCTTCCTTGACAGGTTTTGGAGGGATGTCCCCTGCAAGAAACGCAAGCGGACCATGACAGGCAATACAGCCTGCCTTGACGCCAGAAACCTTCTCAAGCTTTAAGGCATGAGGCAGAGCCAGTTTGAAATACTCAACCTCATCCCATTCATGTGTGTAGGATTGTGACATGAGACTTTGGCTCCACTCCTGATATATTTCTTTGTGACATGCCCCACAATTGCTCGGTTTTTTGAAATCATCGTACTTGAATTTGCCCATTTCAGCAGCGGATACAGCTACCGGGAGAGAAAGAGAGACAACGCAAACAACACCTTTCCATAACGCCCTGTGTTTCATGACTCCTCCTTTATGTTTGTTGTGGATGTTGGGGGGCAGGGTTGCCATACCCTGCCCGATGAGACTAAAATGCTAAATGAATGAAGGAATAAAACCATTATGAGGCGCAATGCTTGGAAAGATAATCCGCCACACCTTCAGCAGTAGGCTTCATCGCCTCCTGGCCCGGCTTCCAGTTTGCAGGACACACCTCGCCATGCTCTTCAACAAACTGAAGTGCATCCAGAAGCCTTATGGCCTCATCCACGCTGCGCCCAAGAGGCAGGTCATTTACAAGCATGTGGCGCATGATGCCGTCTTTGTCAATCAAGAAAAGCCCCCTAAGCGCAATGCCAGCATCCAATAACACGCCATAATCCCTTGAGATAGCCTTGGAAAGGTCAGCAACGAGCGGAAACTTCACTGCACCTATGCCGCCTTTTTCAATCGGCGTGTTTCTCCATGCCAAGTGGGAGAAGTGAGAGTCAACGGAAACGCCAATAACCTGGCAGTTTCTCTTTTTAAACTCGCCGACAGCAGCATTGAAGGCTAGGATTTCTGATGGGCATACAAATGTAAAATCAAGTGGATAGAAGAACAACAGGACATATTTGCCCTTGTAATCAGAAAGCGCAATTTCCTTGAAACTTCCATCTTCCATCACTGCCTGAGCCTTGAAGTCTGGCGCTGCCTTTGTAATCATTGTGCACATAATTTTAATCTCCTTTTTGAAAAAATTTATTTTATCTGAATCTGTTTTTATATTTTTTTCTACCAATTTTCACCAAGCAGCTCAAAATATGCCTTTGGATGGGCGCAGGCAGGGCATTTATCCGGCGCAGTCAGGCCACAGTGGAGATAGCCGCAGTTGATACAACGCCAGGTGACTTCCTGTTCGCGTCTGAAAACCTTATCAGCATGGATATTGCCGGCAAGCTCTATGTAACGCTTTTCATGCTGCTTTTCTGCCACTGCTATTGCCTCAAATATGCACGAAATATCACCAAAGCCTTCTTCAGATGCTGCTTTTGCAAAGTTTGGATACATCTCTGTCCATTCGTATTTCTCGCCTGCCGCAGCATGCATCAGGTTTTCATAGGTCGTGGCGATTGTGCCTGCTGGAAATGTGGCGCATATCTCAAGCTCTCCGCCTTCAAGCAGTTTGTAAAGCCTCTTGGCATGTTCCTTCTCCTGGTTGGCTGTCTCTTCAAAAATCCGGGAGATCTGCACATAGCCTTCATTCTTTGCCATACTTGAGTAGAAAGTGTAACGGTTTCTCGCCTGCGACTCGCCTGCAAATGCAGTGAGGATGTTTTTTTCTGTTTTTGAGCCTTTAATACGTGACATGTTATTTCTCCTTTTTATTGAATTGAGGTTACAGTGTTCTTTTCATTTTTGTTCTTTTTGCTGCGTGATCCAGAAACAGTCAGGGAGCAATCCCGGCAGATACCTTCAAACAGGATCGAATAGCTTGTCACCTTGAATCCTGTGAAATCAAGGCCATCCTGTTCAAGATTCAGGTTGATTTCACCCCACACATCAGCCACCTTACCGCATTTAATGCACTTGATGTGATAGTGGTTGGACATGTCCCCATCATAGTGCATCTGCCTTGCGCCGCTGTTCACAACACGCGCCATGCCATTTTCTGCAAGTTTTTCAAGGTTTCTGTAAACAGTTGCGAGGCTGATGTGGGGAAGTTGTTTCTTGACCCTGTCATAAATCTCATCAACTGTAGGATGTGTTTTCATATCCTTTAATACAGTCAAAATGATATCCCGTTGACGGGTTTTTCTGCGTTCTTCTGCCATTTTTATAGTACCCCTTGAAAAAAATCTCGCTTGGACTTAACCTGTGCAGATTCAAACTTAAGTTAATAGGAATTATTATCATAAAAAATAATTTTTGTCAATTTCAAATTAAGATAATTGTTAATATTTAAGGAAAAAGATGACTATGGATTTCGGATGGTGGACAACAGGAAGGGACAGGGCTGCTGTAGAATTGTTGGAGGTTGCTTTGAATGCTATAGTGACAGGAAAAATCAAAGGCAAAATCAGATACATATTTTTATCACGAAATCCTGAAGATGGAGTTCATGGCTCAGAGATACGAGATATTGCTGACAGAGCAGGCATTGCTTTTGTGTTTTTATCAGCTAAGGATTTTGCGCCTGAGCTTAAAACAAGTGATAAAAATCTCTGGCGAATTAGCTATCATGAAACTGTTCTGGAGATGCTTAAGGATTTTAATGTTGAGTATGGCATCCTCGCTGGTTACATGTGGGTTGTAAGCCCTGCGGTATGCAAGCGATTGAAGCTTCTTAACCTGCACCCGGCATTGCCAGGGGGCCCTGCAGGCACATGGCAGGAGGTGATCTGGCAGCTCATAGCACAGAGGGCAGACAAAACCGGCGCAATGATGCATCTTGTGACTCCTGAACTGGACAAGGGGCCGGCAGTGACGTTTTGTGAGTTTTCCATAAAAGGGGCCTCATGGGATGGTCTTTGGGATGCCTTTAAGCGGGATATGAAAGGCGCTTGTGAGCTGAATGAGATAATAAGGGTTGCTGGCGAAAGTCATCCGCTTTTTCTTGCTATCCGGCGGCAGGGTGAGATGCGCGAGCTACCATTGGTTGTTGAGACAATGAAAGTTATTTCTGCCGGAAGCGTGACTGTGTCGGATGGAAGGCTTTTAGACATGGATGGCAGGGAGTTGTCAGGCCCTTATGATCTGTCATCTTTAGTGGATGCAAGCCTGTGAAACAGCTAAGCGGGGCAAGTTTATGGATACTTGGGGCCATCGCCGTCATAACCACCATCATTGCCTTTAAAAAAGACCCTGAGCTTGCCGTGCAGGGCGCAAGGGACAGCTTCGGACTTTTTATTGGAATCTTGCCTCTTATGGTTGTCGGTATCTGGACAGCAGGCATGCTGACCTCAATCTTTCCAAAGGATACCCTTTCAAGACTTATCGGCGATGAGGCAGGGATGAAAGGGCTTTTTATCGCCACCATCGCAGGCGCTTTTACTCCAGGAGGGCCTTTTGTCCAGTTTCCTCTGGTGATTGCCTTTTTGAAGGCAGGGGCAGGCATTGCCTCTGTTGTGACATACTTAACCGCATGGTCGCTTCTCGGCTTAAACCGCATGCTTGTTTTTGAACTGCCCCTTCTGGGCTGGCGATTGACGTTTGCAAGGCTTCTGGCTTCATTTTGTCTGCCGCCTTTAGCAGGGCTTCTGACAAAATTTATTCTGACAAAATTTTGATGACGTCGTACAAAGTCTTCATCTTTTGTTGGAACCTGTGACTCCCAAACGTGTTTTCACCCCAAAATCGAGTTTAACGTCTCCTGTAATTGGGCTATCTTAAACGGCTTGGC
>DYLC01000038.1:0-7890 GCA_020722285.1 Desulfobulbus propionicus
TTTAAGGAGCATTCTTTCTGCATCTTCCGCCGTGAATCTTGGTAGTTTAGGCAACATTAACCTCTAGAGAAGTTGTTAGTATTTCTCTGTTCAAATAGTCATCCCTTTCCTCAGGAGATAAGGTCTCTAAATAAAGTTGTATGGCCTCTTTTATGTTTTCCAGCGCCTCATCTAAAGAATCTCCTTGAGTATGACATCCACCCAATTCCGGGCAAAAGGCATAATATCCATATTTATCTTTTTCAATTATTACACTTACTTTCATTCTGATACCTCCCAGTTAATAGTTTAATGGCTAAACAGTTAGCCTCCAATTGTTGTTTTGAGATAAGAAGCAGCAACATCAGAAGCTATTGATTTAACATGATTAAATGTCATTGAAATTCCTTGGCTGAAGAAGGACTTCTTTGTTTTTTGCCATACTGTATCATTGCGAATAGCATCGAGAAATTTATACCCTTGCCATGTAAGACCTAACCTGAGCGGTTTTCCCTTCTCCGCCCCTATTTTTTGGGTTAACAATTTGATATAATTACTATATTTTGAGGCGATGAGTAAGAAGGTGGTCAAGGCTGATCCTTATCGGATCGACGGGGTGCAGATCACATCGGGGAGTATTATACATTTATTTTTCCAAGACTCTGAACTTGGGTTAACTGTTTTCATCTCTCCCTCCGTTAAATTGAAATGATGATATTAAAAGAATATAGAAGAGACAATACAGATAGTCAACAAAACAAATCGTTTGCTGAATGAGATCAATTTTCTGATTGGAGTAAGCGGATAATATTTAAGGAGGTCATGCAAAGTGCAGCAGTTTGTAGTTGTTGCAATTTTGTTCAAACTAACTATGTGAAAGTTCCAGTACAGTGGTTTTCGTTCGTTTTCGGCATGATACTGGATAGTTACAAAACATTTTTTGGAACTTCCCTGTTAAAATACATCTGTTATCCGGTGATATATCTCTTCAGCCATGTAACGGCTGATCTTTCTCATGGCATTTTCTTTTCTCACAGTTGTTTCCATGAGTTCCTGTCCTGTCAAAAAACCTTCTTCCCGTGTTATGTTGCTGCTTTCCCAGAGTATATCCCCTGTTTTTCTGTTCTTAAGTCTGATTGCACACACTACATTTATCCTTCTTTCCACAGCGACATCAGAACGGATGTATGAAAGTCCTCCAGTGCCTGACTCCAATATCTCGCCTTCAAGGATTATGTCAGCAGTCTCCCTTGGCGCAAGGCGTAAAAGCCTTGAGCGCATAAACTCCTGCCTCAGTTCGTCTGTAATCCAGGAGGAAAGCATAAGCTCTGTGCTTTTGTTGTGAAAAGGAGCGACATAAATGCTTTGAATCCACTCCGGAAGTCCTGCTCCATGGCTTGAACTGTTGCCTTTTTGCACGATTTGGTAACCGCAGCCAGCTAAAAACAGGGACAATACAAGGCTAAAAAGGAGTTTTGTGGTGTTTTTTTTCATTTTATACAACTATCAGATTTAGAAGTCTGCCAGGGACATAGATTACTTTTTTGATGGTTTTGCCTTTAATGTGTTTCTGTATCTTGGTTTCCTGCAAGGCGTTGTCCTTTACTGTGGTTTCATCCGCATCCTTTTGCACGGTAATCTCACCTCGGAGTTTGCCGTTTATCTGCACTGCTATTGCAATTACGTCTTCCTCTATCAGTGCAGGGTCATAAACAGGCCATTTTTGCAAAGCGATTGAATCCTGATTCCCAAGCAGTTCCCAGAGTTCCTCAGCCATATGGGGAACAAAGACAGAGATTAGAAGCGTGGCTGACTGCACTGCCTCCTTGAATACTGCGGTGCGTAAGCGTTGCTCTGACGTCAGGCTTCCATCTCTGGAAAGATTTTGTCCGAGCAGATTTATCAGTTCCATCAGTGCGCTTATGGCGGTGTTAAACTGGAAACGTCTTTCAATGTCTTCTGTTACCTTTTTGATGGTCTGATGTGTCTTTCTGCGGATTGCCTTGAGGTCAGCATCGGCGCAGTCTTCAGAAAACGCCCATGCCGGGATATTTCTTAGCGTTTCTTCATTTTCTGCTATAACCCTCCAGAATCTTTGCAGAAAACGATGAGAGCCTTCTATGCCCTGGTCGCTCCACTCCAGATCTTTTTCCGGCGGCGCGGCAAAGAGGATAAAGAGCCGGACAGTATCTGCGCCGTATCTCTGGATCATCTCGTCAGGATCCACCACATTGCCTTTGGACTTGGACATTTTAGCCCCGTCTTTCAATACCATGCCCTGGGTCAAAAGGTTTTTAAAAGGTTCGCTGATTGATATATATCCCATATCGCGCAGGACTTTTGTGAAAAAACGGGAATAAAGCAGGTGCAAAATGGCATGCTCTATTCCTCCAACGTACTGATCTACAGGCAGCCATCTGTCCACTTTTTCTTTATCAAGAGGCGCATTGTCCTCATGAGGACAGGCATATCTCAGAAAATACCAGGAAGATTCCATAAAGGTGTCCATGGTGTCTGTTTCACGCCTTGCCTCAGAGCCACATTTCGGACATCTGGCCTTTACAAAACTGTCAAGCGAGCCAAGGGGAGAACGCCCTGTTGGGTCAATCTCCGCATCCAGAGGCAGCATTACAGGAAGGTCAGAGGTTGGCACAGCTACTATCCCGCAGGAATCGCAATGGATTACAGGGATAGGCGCGCCCCAGTATCGCTGTCTTGATATACCCCAGTCTCTCAGGCGAAAGGTGGTTTTGGGCTGTGCAACACCTTTTCTGCTCAGGTAATCAGTTATGACTGTTTTTGCCTCCTGATTGTCAAGACCGTCAAACTGGCCTGAGTTTACGAGTTTACCTCCGCCTTCCCACGCCTTTTCCATACGTTCCACAACAAGTTCACCTGGCTGGATTACGAGCCTTACTGGCAGGTTGTATTTTTTGCTATACTCGAAATCACGCTGGTCATGGGCAGGAACCGCCATCACAGCGCCTGTGCCATAGTCCATAAGCACGAAATTGGCAATAAAAATCGGGACGTCCTCACCCGTCAGCGGATGTCTTGCATAGCTTCCGGTAAAGACGCCCTCTTTTTCTTTAGTTTCGCTGCGTTCCTTGCCAGAGACTTTTTTCCATTTTTCAAGAAAGCTGGCCACAGCATCTTTCTGGGCTGTGCCCAAGCAGAGTTGCTCGGCAAGAGGGTGTTCCGGGGCAATGCTCATAAAGGTCACACCCATCAAGGTGTCTGGTCTTGTGGTAAAAACTTTGATGCTTTGATTAAGAGCTGGCACAAAAAAGTCTATCTCTGCCCCCTGGCTTTTTCCAATCCAGTTTCGCTGCATGGTCAGCACGCGCTCCGGCCAGCCTGTTAACTTATCGCAGTCCTGAAGAAGTTCTTCGGCATAGTCAGTGATCCTCAAAAACCATCCGTCGCGCTCCTGCTCAAGCACATCTGAGCTGCAACGCCAGCATTTTCCATCCTCAACCTGTTCATTTGCAAGCACTGTCTGACAGCTTTCACACCAGTTTATTTTGGATTTTTTACGGTAGGCAAGACCTCGTTCAAGCATCTGGATGAAAAAAAGCTGTTCCCATCTATAGTAAGACGGGTTGCATGTGGCAAGCTCTCTGTCCCAGTCATAAGAAAGACCAAGTTGTTTGAGCTGTTTTTTCATGTATGAGATGTTTTCGTACGTCCATTTTGCCGGGTGGGTCTTGTGCTTGATGGCTGCATTTTCAGCAGGCAGACCAAAGGCATCCCAGCCCATGGGGTGCAGGACATCAAAGCCCTGCATACGTTTATATCTGGCGATCACATCACCTATGGTGTAGTTGCGCACATGCCCCATGTGTATCCTGCCGGATGGGTATGGAAACATCTCAAGGGCGTAGTAACATGATTTTTTTGATAATCCTTCTGTCCTGAAGACTGCGGTGGATTCCCATTTTGCCTGCTGTTTATCCTCTATTTCTCTGAAATTATAGACTTTCATTCCCTCTTTTATCCCTCATGATCGCATCCAGAATACCGTTAATAAAACCACTTGCATCATCTCCACTGAATTTTTTAGTTAACTCCACTGCCTCATTCAGAGCGACTTTTGAAGGCACGTCTGTAAAACATAATTCATAAGCGCCGAGTCTGAGGATATTTCTGTCTATGACGCCAAGCCTGTTGAGCTTCCATTTCCTGGTGTGGTGGTTGATTAGCTCATCAAGAAAGGCCTTGTTAGATGTGACCCCGAGCACACACCTTGTTGCAAACTCTACAGATGCCCCTTCTCTTTCCAGATCAGTTGACAGCCAGTGGTCGAGGTAGGAATTGACAGCCTCTTGCCAGCCAATCGCAGTTGAAGTTAGCGCTGTTGTTTTTGTCTGGTTTGAGCCTTGATTGTGCATATCCATGAGATAAAGCGTCTGAAGGGCAATCTCGCGGCCTTTGCTTCTTGCTGTCATTACCCTCCCAGTGCCTTTAACAGATTGGCCATTTCAATGACTGATATGGCTGTATCCCAGCCTTTGTTGCCGGCTTTTGTTCCAGCCCTTTCTATTGCCTGTTCAATAGTCTCGGTTGTAAGCACACCAAAGCCGATCGGACAACCTGTTTCAAGAGACGTAATGGCAATGCCTTTTGTCGCCTCTGATGCCACATATTCAAAGTGCGGCGTGGCTCCGCGTATGACACATCCAAGGCAAAGCACTCCGTCATATCTGCCGCTTTTGGCCATGTGTTTTGCAATAAGCGGTATTTCAAAAGCGCCTGGCACCCAGGCGATTTCTATATCTTTCTCCCCTGCTCCATGCCTGATCAATGCATCCATTGCCCCGCCAAGGAGCTTTTGAGAGATAAACTCGTTGAAACGAGAGACAATAATGCCGAATTTAAGTCCTTGAGCCTGTAAATGACCTTCGTATGTTTTTGTCATGTTTAAGTCCTTAGTTTATGAAGTAAGATTGTAACTATTCATCAGCGCCCCATCTGCTGTGTCATCGGCCTGCTCATGTGCAGGCAGCACACTTCGCAGGCCTCTTCCTTGCATCCGGGGCGCTGTTGAATAGTTACAGTACGGTGGTTTTCGTTCGTTTTCGGCATTATACTGGATAGTTACGTAAGATTTAACAAGTGCCCCATTTTTTCCTGTTTGCACTTGAGATAGTTTCTGTTTTCCTCATGCGGAGTCACTTCAATGGGTACTCGCTCTACCACCTTCAGGCCATATCCCTCAAGCCCGACTATCTTCTTTGGGTTATTTGTCATTAGTCTGATGTGTCTTACGCCAAGATCCCGAAGTATTTGCGCCCCAATGCCGTAGTCCCTGAGATCAGCCTGAAAGCCAAGTTCCACGTTTGCATCAACTGTATCGAGTCCTTTGTCCTGAAGGCAATAGGCCTTGAGCTTGTTGATAAGTCCGATGCCCCTTCCTTCCTGCCTCATGTAGAGCAGCACCCCGCGTCCAGCGCAGGCTATGGCCTGCATGGCCTCATGCAGTTGCGGGCCGCAGTCGCAGCGAAGTGATCCAAACACATCGCCTGTCAGACACTCTGAATGCACCCGCACTAAGATATCCTCATCTGCCTTTATGGGTAGATCGCCAAAAATCAGGGCAAGGTGCTGTTTGTTGTCAAGCAGATTGGAATAAGCCAAAAGCCTCCACTCACCGCCAAAACGGGATGGAAGCCTCGTCTCTACCTCTCTTTTTACAAAACTTTCATTTTTGAGACGATAGGCAATGAGGTCGGCGACTGTGGCTATCTTGAGGTTGTGTTCCTCAGCAAATTTTTCCAAGTCAGGAAGTCTGGCCATTGAGCCATCATCCTTCATGATCTCGCAGATTACCCCGGCAGGCTTAAGGCCTGCAAGCCGTGAGATGTCTACCGAACCTTCTGTCTGGCCTGCCCTTACCAGTACCCCGCCGTCTTTGGATCTCAATGGAAATACATGGCCTGGTGTCGCAAGGTCAGAGGGTTTTGCATTGTCAGCCGTTGCTGTAAGGATTGTGTGTGCCCTGTCATGGGCGGAAATGCCTGTTGTGACCCCTTTGGCAGCCTCTATGGATACTGTGAAGGCTGTGCCGAATTTGGAGGTATTTCTGTTTGTCATCATCGGAAGCTGGAGCCTGTCAACCTGCTCGCCTGTCATGGAAAGACAAATCAGTCCTCTGCCGAATTTTGCCATGAAGTTAATGGCCTCTGGCGTGACTTTCTCAGCTGCCATCGTGAGGTCGCCCTCATTTTCTCTGTCCTCATCATCCACAAGGATGAATATTTTTCCCTGTCTTACATCTTCCAGAACATCTTCAATGGGAGAAATTGCCATTATAAAATACCTCGAATTAAATAAAGCCGTGTTGTGCCAGGAAGTTGGAGTCTATCCTGGTTGATGCTGTTTTTTCCTGTTTTGAGACAAGACGCTCAATATACTTGCCTATGATATCGAACTCAATATTTACCTTTGAATCATTATGCAAAAGGGGCAGGGTTGTTGCCGCGGCTGTGTGAGGGATGATGGATACGGAAAACACCCCGTTTCCACAACTGTTGACCGTCAGGCTGATTCCGTCAATTGCAACCGAGCCTTTCTCAACCAGATATTTGTCAAATTCCTTTGGGATGGCATAAGAGTAAACGGTGAACTGGCCGAAGGGTTTTTTCTCTAAAAGTTTCCCTGTACAGTCTATGTGACCTGAGACAATGTGGCCTCCAAGCCTGTCAGAGAGCCTCAACGCCCTTTCCAGGTTTACAATAGAACCTGGTTTTGTCTCTCCGAGATTAGTGCGGGAAAGTGTTTCCGGTGAGACATCAGCGGAAAAAATGCTTTCGGAAATCTCTGTAGCTGTCAGACATACCCCGTTGACAGCAATACTTTCCCCGAGTTGGGGTTGATCCAGCAGAAAAGAGGCTTTAATCAACAGCTTCAGGCCATTAGAAACGGGTTTCAGGCCTGTTACTGTTCCAGTCCCCTGAATTATACCTGTAAACATATTGTCCTTGTCATCTTGTAAGTTAGAGAGTTGTCTGGCATGTAAGTTGCTTTCTCTTGGTCAAAAGGCATATCCAGACAGAGAGGAAGCATTATGAATGACATCGCCTTCAGTATTGAGACAAATATCCAGACAGCAAATCCCTATACCACAATTGATGTTAAAAGCCAAATACCTGATGATTCAGGGAGGCCTTTTGCAAGCCTGCTTGGTGAGATGTCTTCTGGCAATTCAGATATTGAAGGGCGGAAGCAGTGCCAAGGAAACCAGCTTAACCAGATACAGCAGGGTGATGACGGAAAGGTAGGTAAAAAATGCCTTCCTTCCCTGAATGAAAGTTCTGATGAGAATACACATGACAGATGGACTTCATCTGCTGACAACACTTCTACATTGGCAATTTTGTTAGGACTTCCGATCAATTTGTCCTTTGTTGATAACTCGTTGCCCCAACCTGTGATTAACGCTCAGGCAGGATTGAACAGCCTTGCTCAGGATAGTTCAATTGAGGAAGTAGTAGCGGGAGATGGGGTAAAAAATAATGATCGCCATCAATTTTTATCAGGTTTTGCAAAAGAGCCATGGAATGTCTTGTCAGGCAAGGACATGGAGGGAATAGTTGCCAACTTAAAGACAGATGTTGATAATCTGACAAGTGAAATAGAAAGCACACCCAAAAAACTCTCGGATGTTTTTTTTCTTGAAGACAGCATAAGTCCGTGGGAAGGCAGGAGTTTCCAGTCTTCTGTTACAAATGAAGGGTCGGTTTCAGGCCAAGGCGGTTCTACCTCCAGGATTTCAAGTAAAGGGGCTGAAGAAGGCAATGTTGAGGTCTTGCGTCCTGTGCGTAGCACTGCTGATCTTCTTGCACTTTTAAGTTCTGCGGCAAAAGATAGTTCGTCTTCGGTTTCTGGTTCAGAGATATTGGAGGCCTTGCT
>DYLC01000038.1:7990-11635 GCA_020722285.1 Desulfobulbus propionicus
CGGCAAAAGATAGTTCGTCTTCGGTTTCTGGTTCAGAGATATTGGAGGCCTTGCTGAAAGCGCAAGATAAGAGCGTGGAAATGGCGTCCTCTCCGGTTATTCCGCAATCTTCCGGAGGTGCAGCCTTGCAGGATCTGCCTGAAGAAGTCTCTGGTAAAGTTTTATCAGACCAGGCATTGCAGTCTGCCGGTATTGGGCGGCAGTTGCCGGAAGACCCTGTCAGAATGTCAGCAAGATTTAACAGTTCAAATGTTTCAGTGAATACTCTGGCGCTACAATCTGAGCCGAATGCCGATCAAATGTTATCAGACCAGGATGTAGATGTATATGGTCAGGACAGGCGTTTGAATGAGGCCCAGTCAGGAGAGAAGGGTTATTTTTCAAATTCAGGCATTATAAGCGAGACAGTAATGGCAAAGATTGTGCCGTCGGAATATGGCCCGAAAAATGCGGCTATTGAAAAAAAGCATGAGTTTTATGTCTCTGATACTTTTGAGTCAGAATTTCAGGATATTGTTCCGGATAGCAGGGAAGCGTATGACTTGCAGACACTTCAAGGTATGAACAGCAAGGAAGCGCCGGAGATTAAGAGATTTCAGGTGGAGAAAAAGGAGATCATCCATGAAGTTACTGAGAATATAGCCCCAAATATCAAGTTTGGCGCAAAAAAAGCAGTGCTCCACCTGAATCCACCTGAACTCGGCAGAATCAGGGTGCAGATGAGTCTGAGTCAGGACAATCATCTTTCTGTTACCTTTTATACAGAACATAGCGAGGTGCGGCGTTTTCTGGACGGTCAGATGGATAGCTTGAGAGCGAATCTGGAGCAGAAGGGTTTCAATCCAAATCAGCTCGTTGTTGACCCTAGCAATCTCGGGGAGTCAGTATTTCTGGGGGACAGGGGGCAGCAAAATGCTCAGAGATGGGCAGACGAAAACAGGTCTTATAGTCAGCCAACGCTGACTAAACAGGATGAAGAAACATACGTTTTGACTGAGCCGCATCAGCAAGGCAATGGGCATATCAGTATTATCATTTGATGGCGTTGCAAAAAATCGCCAACTGCCCAAACTACTGCTATATTGCGCTATATCCTTCGTCCCTACAATGAAAACAGGGTATTAACGGCCTTAAAGGAGATACTTAAATGGCAACTTCAGGTGTTTCAAGCACAGCATCAAGCACTAGCACCAAAATAAAGTATGAAAAGTCTGAAGACAGGGCGACATTGTCCCGTGACGATTTTATGAAGCTTTTTGTAACTCAGCTTCAGTATCAAGACCCTTCCAACCCTATGGAAAGCGCTGAAATGGCCTCTCAGATGGCTCAGTTTAATATGGTGGATCTGATGCAGAAGAACAACGAAGCCATGGAAAAGCTGGTTGAGCATGACGCAAGCAGACTCCGCTTGGATTCCGTTTCTTTTATAGGCAGGCAGGTGGAATACAAGGGCAGCAATGTAAAGATAACAGAGGAGGATGGGGCAAGGCCATTTAAGGTGAAACTGGAGAGCGATGCCGCTTCCATGAGCATTACGATCAAGGATTCCAGTAACAATATCGTAAGAACATTGGAACCAGGCGCTACTGTGTCAGGTTATAACAGAATTGACTGGGACGGCAAAGATGACATGGGCAATACTCTCCCTGCAGGAAAATATAGCATCTTCGCCGCTGCCAAAGATGCCAGTGGCGAAGATGTCGAAACCAGCATCTGGACAATAGGATCGGTTTCAGGGGTTGATTTGCAGGAAACAGATGAAATTAAACTTGTTTTAGATGATGGCACAGAAGTTGCTTTTACAGAAATAAACGCAATCAGTTGATCGAAGAACAAGAAAACAAGGAGGTTCTTATGGCACTTTCGAGCTCTTTATATGCGGGAGTCAGCGGGCTTGTAAATATGGGCAACTCCATGCAGGTGATAGGCGATAATATTTCCAATGTAAATACAACTGGTTTTAAAGGCGCTCGCTCCACGTTTCAGGACATCATGTCCACAAGTATCAATACCGCCAGGGGCAGCTCGCAGGTAGGGAGAGGCTCAGCAATGTCAGACGTAGCCCCTTTGTTTATCCAGGGGTCATTTGAAAGCACTACCTCGCCCACAGACCTTGCCATAGGAGGCAACGGCTTTTTCATGGTCACAAATCCAAAGATAGAAAACAGTCGTTACTATACAAGGGCAGGTCAGTTCCATGTGGATCAGTATGGGTATATGGTTGATCCCGCTGGCTTGAGGCTTCAGGGATGGGCTATGGAGGCTCAGCCTGATGGTTCAGCAGAGATAGTGGGATCAATTTCAAACATACAGCTTTCCAATTCATCGCCTCCTGTGGCCACGGATCAGACGACGATTGCTGTCAATTTAGACAGCAGGATTACAGGTCCTATCAGCGCAGCCACCCTTGAGGATGACTATGTTTCTGATGTGGGCAAGGCCGCAGGTGATATGACAGCTAATATACATTACGAGTACAAGACCACTATCACGGTTTATGACAGCCTTGGAAATACCCATGATCTTACTGTTTATTTTGACCGGACTGATAACGAGCGGGAATGGGAGTTTTTGGTGGCGACAGATCCTGGTGAAGATAACAGTGTGGCTCACGGCACCCCTCAGGCAGGCATGTTGATGAGGGGGCATATTTTATTTACCCCCCAGGGCCAGATAGAGGCAATTTATGGGAATGCAGGGAACACAACCAGCGCAATTCAGAGGTATAATGGCGGGGCATGGGAGGATGTCACCTATGGTGAGCATAACTACCCTCAGCTTGTGGGCTTTTTCCTGCCGCCAACAGGCACTGTTGATCCTACCACTGGTCAGGATATGTCAGCACAGATAATGGAGCTGGATTTTGGAGCAAAGGCCACAGTCGATCGCACGGCCACTCCACCTACAGTTACCGACTGGTCAACTGAGGCTATAAGCTCCACACAGTATGCCAACAGGTCAAGCACTGTATTTTATGACCAGAACGGATTTGGTCCAGGTTTTCTTGAATCCATCAATGTGGATTCTGAGGGTGTTGTTTCAGGAACTTACTCCAATGGCAGGGTCATTCCCCTTGCGCAGCTTACCTTGGCTCGCTTTAACAGCCCGACTGATCTCGGGAAGGAAGGTGGCAATCTGTGGCGCCAGACCACATCATCAGGCGCTCCCATAACAGGTCAGCCTCGCACAAACGGACTTGGCTCTATTGCTGCTAACTCTCTTGAACAGTCTAATGTGGACATCGGCACTGAATTTGTGCGTATGATCACGACTCAGAGGGGGTTTCAGGCCAATTCAAGGATTATTACGACAACAGACGAGATGATTAATGAGCTCTTGAATATGAAGAGGTAATAGCACCAGAGAGCTTTTAAGTGGTTCAGTCAGGCAAGGGCGGTTCTGAAAAATAGAAAACTGCAAGGAAGCATGGACAGGGATGTCATTTGGCAGGGATGCTAAACAATGTGGCACAAAAGCTGTAGTCAAGGCGATGGAAAGCCGGAAAATCAACATGGACAGTTTGAGATGCAGCAGGCAGGGAGGCCGGACAGCAGGCAGGGAGGCTGAACAATGTGGCACAAAAGCTGCAATCAAGGCGATGGAAAGCCGGAAAATCAACATGGACAGTTTGAGATGCAGCAGGCA
>DYLC01000038.1:11735-18748 GCA_020722285.1 Desulfobulbus propionicus
TCAAGGCGATGGAAAGCCGGAAAATCAACATGGACAGTTTGAGATGCAGCAGGCAGGGAGGCCGGACAGCAGGCAGGGAGGCTTGGAAAGAGGTGAAAAATACGGAATGCATGGAGGCCTGAACGTTTTCACCGGATGATTTTCTGGCATGGCAGATTATGGAGGATCTGTCGTGCCTTTTTGTTTTGATAATTTTATTATCGCCTTCCGGCTATCTCTAAACTGTAACCCCTTTAACATGACCTTACCTTTAAATGTGGGAGATACGCCATGCAAACCACCCCTAAATCTTATCATTTTTTTGTGTTGATTGCGTTTTTTGCAACTGTTTTTTCTGTCTTTTCATCAGGCTTAAGCTATGCGCGGACAGATTTGTTCTTTCTTGAGCCAGTCTCTGGGGTGCTTGGCGCTGATGTGGATGTGCCGTTCTGGATCAAGGGTGAAAGACTCCAGGCTGGCTCCGTCGATATCCTCGTGGATACTGACTACATTGCCCCTGTCACCGATGGCGACAGTCAGAGGGTTGTCACCTCAAAAGGGCCGCTTGCACAGCAGAACTCCACCTACTTCTTCATGGCATCTGTGTTAAGCAGCGTTTATGACGTGAGCAGGCCGAATCTGAAGGTCATCAGGTTTGCGTTTGCCTTTCAGGACATCGTAAACACAGCAGGCGTAGAGATGCTTGGAAAGTTCCGTCTTCATCTTAATACAAAGCCTGCCTCCGGTGTCAGCCTGCTGCTGATTGTCAAAGATGGCGACAGAATGGGCGATCTCGCCTCCTACAGACAGGGTGGCGGGGCTGTTTTTTTTACAGCATCAGGAAAGTCACCTGTCATCAGCATTACATCCCCTGAAAATGAAAAACGTTATGATTCCACATCGATTCTGCTGGATGGTTCAGTCACTACCGCCGACAGCCTGCCTCCCCAGTGGAAGCTATGGTTCAACCCCTTTTATCTAACGGATCCTTTCAGCGCCTCAGAGGAGCCTGTTTTTGCCTATGACACCTCCACAACCTACCACACCTTCACTCAGGGCATTCATGTAGTCTTTTTTGTAGCATCTGACAGCGCAGGCAATGGCGCGGCGGCATGGTCTGCCTTTGGAGTTGAGGAAAGTGTTGTGGTGACAGTGCTTGGGGCGATCAGGACAACTGTGCTTGAAAGTGTGTCAGGTCTTCCTGTAAGCGGGGCTGTGGTAAGTGTGGCCCAGAGCCAGGATGCAACCACGATGCGCATACTTGGCACCTGTATCACACTTGAGACAGGCATCTGTACTGTGGAGGGGCTGGATGAGGGTGCCTACACTGTCTCTGCCACAAAGGCAGAGCACGAGTCTGCAACCGCGCTTGTTTATCTTCCAAAGGATGAAACATTGGATGTGGAGCTTCGTATCCTGAGCCTTGTCACCCCCTCAGAGGATTATTATGACTACTCCACGCTCAAGGTTTGTGTAAGGGAGAACTCTGTTTCAGGCCCATCTGTTTCAGGGGCCACTGTCAGGGAACTCAGGGGGACTTACTCCTGCACAACAGACGATACTGGCTGTTGTGATGTCTTCAGGGTCAGGCGGGAGCTGAACCTTTACTGGGTTGCCCACACCGACAGTCTGTTCTCCGAGATTATCGGCCCGTCTGCCGTTGCAAACGCCCAGGAAAAACTGACCATTCCAGTTGCTCCACCACTCAGCACCGGGGTGAGGATGGAGATAAAGGATGCCTACACCCTGGAGCCTCTGCCTGATGTGTCTGTTTCTGCCTATGCAGGCACGACTTTGCACGCCTCCGCTTCGACAGACAGCACAGGCAAGGCGGAGCTTAGTCCGCTGGAGACTTCAACTGCCTACAACATGCTTGTGGCAACAGGAGAACAGTCAGGCCCTGATGGCACAACCTGGCAGGCAAGTCAGACCTTTACCCTTTCAAGCACGCAACTCAAAAGCGGGATGGTGCTTCCTGTGCAGCTTCCGTTTCTCGGCGCCCTGAGCAGTTTTACAAGTGCGTCATCTTCACCTGCGAACCCTTATCAGCCAGGAAACCTGACCTTGTACATCAAAAACACGTCTGGAACCCCGATTTCCGGCGCAAGCGTGTTAATCATGCAGGGAAGCCGGACTGTTTCAAGCCTTTCAAGCGCAACCACAGGCATTGTTCAGGCTTCTTCCTTAACCCCTGGAACTTACAATGTTTCTGTTTCAAAAGATGGCGTTCAGGGGGTATCGTTTGACATTATGATCCAGGGCGCTCAGAATGTCACAAAATACATCTTTCTGCAGCCGATTATTACTCCGGTTTTCTGGGAAGAGGGCGCTTCAGGTGGCACACCAGGAGCAGACTGCACCTCATTGGATGTGCTTGCGCTTGATACAAGCGGGGCCGCAGTTTCAGACCTGACCTCTGAGGTCTATAAACTTATAGACAATGATGTAGTGGCTTCAGGGGTAACCGGCTCTGACGGGCATTTCAAGGCAACCGGACTGCAAATCGAGGCGCTTGGATTACGTCTGACAAAAACAGGCATCACAGATGGAACGCTTACCTGGAGTGAGATCAGGGAGTTTCTGCCTATTTCGCTTCAGCAAAACAAATTGACCTCATATACATTTTATGTCGCTCCTGCATCCACATCCTTAACCACCTCTGATGCAAGCGGGGCAAATCCCTTGCTTGTGGAAGGTGTGGTGATTGTCAGGGATACAACCGGTGTGGCAGTGGCCAATGAAAAGGTTGTGGTTGAAAGCCTTGTGGATGGAAACACCTACAACCTGACAACTGACAGCTCAGGCAAGGCAACGTTTCAAAATGACATGCCAGGAAAGTACCGCATCAAGGCAGTGCCTTCGGGTTTTCAGGGTGTGGAATTTATGCCAACGCTTTCTCTTGGAAAGGTTTTGACAATCAATATGACGCTGCCAAGGCTTCCCACTATCATGAGGCCTACTTATACAAATTGTTCTGATTCCGGCTCGGAAACATCAACAGCGGCGTTCAGACTCAAGAGCCTTGATGCCGCGACCGGTGCACAGCTTTCCGGGCTTACTGTAAAGCTGACGTCCAGCGCAGGCACAAGCCTTGCGACCGGCGTTACTGACGCGACCGGCGAGTTTTACAAAGACCTTCTCTCCCCTCAGACAGCCAGATTTGAGGTAAGCTGGTTGGATAGCAATGGGCACACCGAAAAAATTACTGTTTCAAATGTGGGACTCAAGGGAGATGTCATAACCAATTACATAGTCTATGTGGTCAAGGATGGGGTGATTATTTCCGACACGGATTCTTCTTCCGGAGAGGATCACACCACAAAGGGAACCATCACTATTGATGTGAAGGATACCTCAGGAAACGCTGTGTCAGGCGTTGAGGCTGCATTGATAGATTCGAGTGACAGGGAGATTCTGCGCACAAGCTCCGACGCATCAGGCGTAGTGTCAATGAACAGCCTTTCAGCAGGAAGTTACAGTATACGTCTGAGCCATTCGAGCCGTCTGGTCATGGATGTAACAGGCATCAATTTGTGGCCATCCCAGGCGTTCAAGTGGCAGGTTGTGTTGCCCCTTGTGTGGCAGCCGACCTATGGGGTCAATAAACAGGGAACCAGCGGTGCGCAGATCAGGGCAGTCGTCGTGGATGGTCAGAGCTTTAACAGTCTGTCAGGTGTGACAGTCAAGACTCAGGCACTGGATACAAGTACTGCCTATCAGGATCTGGCTTCAAAAACCACTGACAGCAATGGGCGCATAAAACTTGACGGGCTTTCAAACGCAGGCCCTGTAGCGCTCAATCTGAGTCTGAATAATTATAATCCCCGCTCCATCAGTCCTGTTCATATGCAGACAAGCGGGGTCAGTTATGCGCTTTATCCGCTTACCCGCTCAGCTCAATTTACAGCCCTTTCAAACCCAGACAGTCTGAAACTGTCCTCTGTTTATTTTCTGACAGCCAAAAATGTGGGAATTGGCCAGCAAAACGGTCAATTAGTGGCTTTTTCCCATGATCCTGTGCGTCTTGAGGTCAGGCGATTGAATTCATTTCAGCTTCCATCCGCTTCTGCCAGGCTGATGACAGTCGGGCTTGCTCCCCTTCCAGAGGGCAATTTTGTTACCCAGTCCCTTTATCAGGCATTTGTCAAGACAGCCGCCAATCAGCTCACTGTCTATGGCATCAGGTCTGAGTCAGGCTACAGCTTCTTTGAGCAGAACAAACTGACCCTTATGTCAGATATAGTGGATGTGGCTGTGCTGCATGATCTCCTGGCCGTGGCCTCGGCAAGTGGGGTATCTCTTTACAGGATTACAGATCAGGGTGACAGCATAAAGCTTGCAAGTCATATTGCCCTTGATGCAGTGCGTCTGACACAGGTAGGTGATGCTCTTTATGCCTATACCTCTGATGCTAGGATAGTGGGGATTGACGCCTCTGACCCTGCCGCAGCCATGATAACAGGCAGCAATCCGCTTCTCTCAAGTGTGCAGTTGACAGCAACCTCATCGCCTTATGTAGTGGTTTCAGACAACGACAGCAGGATTTATCCTGTAAAATTTCCGAAATTAAGATTGTTCGGCAATGCTCAGTCCAATACAGTCTCTTCCACAGACATACTTCCATCAGGGCTTTCCATGCAGATGGACAGGGCTGCCGGAAGTCTTAAGTCTCTCAGGGCGTTTTCAATAGGAGAGCAGGGCTATGGCATGGCGCTGACAGAGACAGGGCTGCATACTGTGGAGTTTACTGATAATGTGCCCATGCTGATCCAGTCATTTCCGCTTTTATCCTCGCCAAAGGATATCTTCATTGCCAGGAAATATTCAAACAGCAAGTGGTCAAACGTGATGGTTGCAGTTACAGACTCAGGTTTTTACACCGCTGAGCTGCCTGCCGAGAGCAAATCCACAGTAAAGGTTGCGGTTGATGTGACAGGTTATCTGCCGCAGAATGCCACAGCCGATTCATATCGCATATACACAGCCCAGGGGATTGTGGACACCATCAGCGCCACTGCTAACACCACCGGAAAAACATATTATGTCTGGCAGAGCGAGGTGCCGGCAGGCGTCTATGACATCGCCCTCGTGGACACAGCTTCCCGTTCCCTGCTGCACGTATCCCGCATCTCTATGTTTACTGACCTGACAGGAGACATCAATAAGGTTGAGACCTCCATGTCTCTTTTAAACTCGGCAGGGATCCGAAGCGGCACATTCACGCAGGACAGAGATATCTTTGCCCAGATTGGCATATCCGCCCTGACCTCTCCCCTTGTGGACATACATTTTCTGGTGGATTTTGTGCCAAAAGGCACGACAACCAAGCTGAGCTACTACCTCACTGTTGCTTCAGGAGGTTTTTCCTATGCCTCATGGGAGGGGACATCAAGCAGCTACCCTGTCCCTGTTGTAAGTTCATGGGCTGTAACTCCAGTTTCAGACCTGTCCTTGCAGCTCCCGCATTTTCCTGATGAATTTTATGCAGGCGGCACAGGCACGATTACCTTTACACTGACAAACCCTGGTGGACATCCGCTTGATACCGGCGCTGAGATAGACAGGAGTATGGTTTCTTTTACTGTAGAATAGTTATAGTACGGTGGTTTTTTGTTCGTTTTCGGCATTATACTGGATAGTTACGAATAGTTGATGGCGTTGCAAAAAGTCGCCAACTGCCCTATCTTTTGACCTGTCAAGAAATCTGATGACAGAAGGTTAAGAAAAAAGTAGTATTTGGCGCTTATATTTTAACTGCCTGTTTGCAGTAATCAGGCTCAGGGGCCAAAGGATCTTTCTGCTGTATGGATGTCAATAAATCTTTGCCTGCGATATTGGTCAGGATGCTGCCATTTCTGATCGGGGCTATCCTGTTCGGATGTCTGTCCCTGTTTCTTGGTCAGGATGCCAGTTGGGATCTCAAAAATTATCATTTCTACAACCCCTTTGAGTTTCTAAACAATCTCCACGGCTTTCATCTGCTGCCTGCCCAGACAGCCAATTTTTACAATCCACTGCTGGATATCCCGTTTTATCTTGTTGTGCGGACGCTTGAACCAATGCAGGCTGGTTTTATGATGGGAGCTGTTCACGGGTTAAACCTTGGGATTATCTTTTTGCTGTGCTATGAATGTCTTGTCAGGCTGGATTCTTGGAAAAGGTTCTGGTTGAGTTTTTTCCTGGCTCTGGCAGGCATGTTCGGGGCAATAAGCATCTCAGAGGTTGGCACTTTTTTTCACGACAATGTTGTAAGCCTGTTTGTGCTTTCCGCCCTTTATTTGCTGATAAAACACATGGATTTCCTGATTCACAGGCGGGATTTTAAGGTTTTTGCCTTTGTTTTTGCAGTAGGTGTGCTGGCGGGTATAGGTCCCGGGCTTAAACAGACTGCAGCCATCTTCGCAGTAGGGCTTTGCATTGCCATTTTTTTCTTGAAGATAGATTTTAAACAACGATTTTGGCTTGCTTTTGTCTTTGGATGTGGAGTAATCGTTGGTTTTTTGGCATTTTCAGGCAATTGGATGTATAAACTTTGGGTGGAATATCAAAATCCTCTGTTTCCTTACTACAATCATATTCTGAAAGCGCCTATGGCAACCATCGGAGATTACAAGGACGGCAGATTTCTACCCCAAAACTGGGCGGAAACCCTACTTTTTCCCTTTATTTTTGCAAAAAATCCAATCAGGGTAAGCGAATCAGTGTTTTTTGACCTGAGATGGACAACCTGTTACGGTCTGGCATTTTGCTGCTTTTTATGGGCAGTAACCCAAAGGGTCATCAATCTGCGTCTATATAAAAAAACAGACGATATTATTAAACTTTCTGGTATTCACTCAAGCTTGTCCGACCCGGTGCGCAGACGGTTTGTGTTTTGGTTTATTGCCGGCGCTTATCTTGCCTGGCTCAAGATGTTTGCAATAATACGCTATCTGACAGGGCTTGAGATGCTTCTGCCTCTTGCCATTCTGCTGATTCTGGATATCTGTCTTGACAGAAAAGCTGTAAAAATCTGGATTGCTGTCGGATTGGTT
>DYLC01000039.1 GCA_020722285.1 Desulfobulbus propionicus
TGACATCCGGCAACAGCGCTGCAAGATAGATTGTTTTGATGGCGTCGCAAAAAGTAGTCAACAGCCCAACGACTGCTATATTGCGCTGCATTCTTCGTCTTTGCGGCGCATAGGAAGTATGCCTCATTCCTCAGGATTTGCACCTTGAATTTGACAATTTGTAACTATCCAGCAGCACCCCATCTGCTGCGTCATCGGCCTGCTCATGTGCAGGCAGCACACTTTGCAGACCTCTTCCTTGCATCTGGGGCACTGCTGAATAGTTACAGTACTGTGGTTTGAGTTCGTTTTCGGAATTATACTGGATAGTTACGACAATTTTTGCTTAGCTATCGCGTATGACGACTTTTTACGAAAACATCTTATTTGAAAGGCGTTAAAACGACTTCAAACGGCAGGGTCAGGGTGTCCTTTATGAGATTAGCTATACCGCTTCCTATGGCAGAGGCAGGAAGGACAGTTACATCAGGGTCGCTTAATTTTCCTTTGACAGCTACCGGGATCACGAGAACTGCGCCGCTTTTCCCTGCAAGCAACCTGCCGAGCAGTGGTATTTTTGTGACGATTGCATCTACTGTCTTCAGGGGGGCTATAAGTACAAGAAGTTCGCCAGCCATGCTGTCGAGGTTTACCGAACCTGTTATGATGAGATTCAGGCCTTCGCCTTTTATAACCGTCCTGGCAACTGTCAGGACATTGTCCTTGACATCCCCTTTTAACTCAAGGTTTGAGTAGGCGAAGCCTGCCTCTGTAAGATTCGGCAGGAGGCCGGTAAATATGTCCGTGAGGTTGACCACGCTGAAGACCTTTGACAGAAAGGTGAGTCTGTTGATTCTGCCTTGATCAGAGTTTACTGTGAGAGAGCCTTTGCTCCAGAAACTGGGGGAACCTTCTAATTTGGCCTGTATTATGCCTGGCCCTTCTATTGTTTCCTGCGCCATATTCATACATGAAAGCAGTGTCTCCAATTGTAATGGTTGTGATGAGCCTTCTGGAGATTCGCTTCCAAGAGTCATTACGCCATACATGGGCGCTTTTCCCTTGGTTGACCATTTCCCTTTGACATTCAGGCCACAGAGTCTGGCGCTTTCCAAGGTAAATGTCTTTTTACCTTGTTTTGCAACGAATGTGCCGAAAACAGATTGAAAAAACAAGGGTTTTTCCTCTTTGCACTCAGGATTCGAGCATGGTTTTGATTCAGGAAAATGAAGATATTCGCCCACATCAAATCTGATCTCTTTTGTCATCCTGGAGGTGAAACTGTTTTCATCCTGTGCTTCCATAAACGCATCAATATCTTTGGATGATAAATGGGCAGTGGAAAGCTTAAGTTTATAACCACTTGCTTCGTCTGAGCTGTAGAACAGCCCATTTCCATAGAGAAAAGAGCTGCCTATATTGACATTGAGTTCTTCAATGCTGATTTTCTGGGTTCCTTCAGGAGTCTTCTCTGTCATTTGTTCGTTTGCATCCTGGAGTTTGATCTGTGCAATATAAATAGGCATAGGGGTTCCCCAGAGCCATTTGAGCGAGGTGGCTTCAAGCCGTCCTTTGCCGGTGAAGGGCTGTTTTGCCTCTGGATTGTATGCCAAAGAAAAATCCCCGAAAATAGTGCCTGTCAGGATGTCGTTGTGCTCAAGCGCAAGATCAAGGGCTGCACCACTGAGTTTGCCTTTGAAGGTTATGTCAAAGCCCTTGTTCAGGTCTGCGCTGTTGAAACTGCATGAAATGCGGCCTTGCTCCTGTCCGCTTATGATATTGATGCTGTTTATGTCTAATTTTTGCTGAATAAGTTGAATGTCCAGCTCGACAGCGACATCATAGGTGACTGCAAGCTCTTCCATATCATAGCTGGCGCCTGGAAAGAGAGCGCCGTTTAAGGTGAATCCATCCTGATCCCATGCCAACGCAAGATTTTTCATGCCGCAGTTTTTTTTGGGAAAAAACAAATGCGGTAGCCATCCTTTTTGTCTGACCCAGGCGAGGGCGTCCTCTCCTGCCACGCCGTTTAAAGTGAGTTTGCCTGCCTGAGGGGCGAGGTGTTTGTGTGAGATGTCAGCATTTATCAGAAATGGCTCTTCAGATACGGTGGCCTCTACCTCTGAAAAAATCATTGTTTCATGGGTGACTGTGGCCTTTGCAGACTTAATAGCGGCCTTGCCAAAGAGAAGCGGGCTGTCAAAAAATATGTTTTTAAAACTGGCTGATACGTCATACTGCCATTCACCTGGTTTGAAAAAAGGGCCGGTCAGGGTCAGTTTGTCAGCTTCAAAACTGCCAGAGGCGCTGGAGACAACCTTTGTCACGGGTTCCAGGATTTGTTGATATGAAATGAGGTGCTTTAGAAGTTCATTGATATCACCTGAAAACTCTGTGTCAGACAAAGAGAGAATCGGATCAAGATGGTCGTCCTCGTTGTTCCACCGTACATTGCCGGCAGATTTTCTGATTGTGTGTGGCCCTGTTGCGCCCTTCAAATTAGTCCAGGATACGCTTTCAGGTGTAACATTGAGGGCTAAGCCATTCACATCAATATCCCACGGTATCCTGGCATATCTGGCCTTTAATTCTGCATTTGACACGTCAACCCATGCTCCGAGCTGTTTCAGGTCGTCTCCAACGTGCAGATGGGCGCTGGCCCTGCCGGATGTATGGCTTATCAGCTTGAGTTCATCTTTGAACCATTGGATCGGCACCACGTCGTTTAAGATGGCGGGAAGCTCGCTCAGGTCGGCATCTATGTCCACATCCAGTAAAAAAGTGTCTTCAATACAGTCAATAGGGACGAAAATCGTGCAGTTTTTGCCTTTGCTTAAGCCCACATTTCCATAAAACCCTTCTGCCCAGAGTATGCCATTTTGAATGATTATTTGGCCTGATGCGCTGTCAATAAAGAGTTTTGGTTCTATAAGTTGAATCGGGGCGTCCTTTACATCTGCTGTGATGGTCATTTTCTGAAGAAGTCTGAAATCAGACGTCTTGCCATGAAACTCAAAACCGGCCTTGGGCAGGCTTCCTCCAAGCACAATATCCGTTGTCCTGATAGCCTCTTCTGAAAAATCAAGCAGTCCGCGCACATGTCCGCGAACCTGACCTGCATCTACATCCGTGGCAGAAAGATTGATGTGCCAGTAAGGTTCAGTACTGGCGTCAATCATCTGGATTGCTCCGGACATGGCAAGGCCTGGGAGGCTGAGGTCGGTTTTCTGGAGGTTCAGATAAAAGCCGTCCGCGCTTTGTTTCAGTTCAGCCTGCGCAAGTTCGAGCTGGAAAGGGTATTGTTTCCCCTTGTAGCCGATGTTCAGTTCCGATGCCCCGCTCCATATCTGCGTGGTTGTGAAATCCCCTTTTCTCCCAATATCGCATGAAATATTGAGTTTTGATGAGATGCTGTAGCCGCTTTTTGCAAGTATATCCGGCATGATTTTGGATATATCCAGTTCAGTAAAAGAGAGTTTTGCGGAAAGCATGTCTCTCGGCAGGTTGAATGAGCCGTTAATGTTGGCATCCCTGCAGAAGCTGGAACTGAACCTGAGCTGTCTGAGATTAAGCCCTGTTGGGGAGATCTCAAGCCGTGCCTTGATATTCGAAAGCTCAATTGGAACAATGTGATAGCCATTTAATGTCATATCGTTTTCAGATATAACTTTGCCATTTGAGATCCTGATCGAATCAACCATGATGCTTGATATTGTGCTTTCAGAGTCATTTTTTTGAGGGATTTTTTTGAGGTGTATCTCCGGCTGATTGATCGTAACTGATGAAAGTTTGATAGAGAGGGTAAGCAGACTTCTGAGAGATGGGCTGAGGTGCATTTCCGGGATTTTTGCGCTGAAATCAGGGCTGTCAATCCGGATGTCCTTCAGAATAAGGTGGGGGACAGGAAACCAGCGCCACTTAAGTGAAGCAAAATCTGTTCTGCCTGCGAGCATCTGGTTTGTTTCAGCGATCACCCTTTCCTTTACCTGCTCCAGAGAGACAAGGCGTGGCCATATCATCAAGATGCTTGTGATGATCAGGGCTGCGACAACGAGAAAAATATCAGATCGTTTTATCGTCATGTAGGTTGGCTATTAGTTGCTTCAGTCCTGACAAATCATTTGTTTCAGAAAGAAGCAGTCGAAGGTTTCTGAGGGCGATTGGTATGAATCGCCGGAAAAATGTTTTTCCTTTTCTGACTGATAAAAAACTGTATGCCCCGATAGCCTGCATGGTTCTGAGGATTGCAAGGGCATTGAATCCTGTCTGGAAATCGTCAAAGGTGATATGCGTAATGGTTTCGTGCAGCTTTGTCCAGTAAAATCTGAAAAGATGCGCGCGTAAGGCGGGCGCAAGGTCAACGTAAGGATCAAACAGCAGAGACGCAAGATCGTATCCCAGTGGGCCAAGACGCGCCCCTTGAAAGTCCAGAAACCAGAACCGGTCGCCAGATACAAGGATGTTTCTGGACTGGAAGTCTCTGTGTAGTAAAAAAGAATTATTCATGTGATCCACTTGACTGCAAAATTCCTTTAACTCTTCCTCAATCTCGCGGCCTGCGGTTATGCAGTATATGTCTTTCAGAAATGCATTCAGGAAATACATGGCTTCTCTTTCAAATGCCAGATGACTGTCATAAGAAGGGGTGTCAAAGCACCACCCTGTGTCAAAGCCTTTGGCGCCTTGTGTTTGCATCTTCAATAAGGTGTTGAGAATGGTTTCATATCGTTTTTTAATAGCAGCTTCGCCGTGAGCTGTCAGCCTTCCGGCGTCATCATGGTAAGCCTTGATTTCGCTTTCGAGGTGTCGCCCTTCGATGTACTGAGTCAGCACATCCCCTGTTTCTGGTGCAAAATAATATAGCTCAGGGACAGGGAGTTGATGCGCATGCAGATGTCTGCTGATTGATGCGTATGCAAGGCCTTCCCTGACACCTCCAGGAGAACCGCCTGGTTTTATCAGCAATGCAGGCTGCCCTCTGTAGTGGCCTTTCAAAAAAAGACGTTCTGAGCCGTCAGGCGTTATTTGTTCCTGAAAGTGAAAGTATTCTTGTATCCAGGTTTGTTTCATGGCATAAATATAACATGCCAAATGTAATTGAAATAGTAAAATTGACTGCAAAAAATAACTGTAAACAGTGTGGTTTTCCTACCTGCATGGCGTTTGCCGTGTCGGTTTCCGCTGGTAATTGTGCGATTTCTCTTTGTCCTTACATCAAAATCCCTCAGGCCGTTTCTGTGGTTTCTCCTGTGGATTCCGATTCGCTGCTTTTAAGGGAATTAAAGGCAAGGGCCCGTGCTGCCGATATCGCTTCTCTGGCCGAAGGACTTGGAGCCAACCTTGTTGTTTATCAGGGGCGTCCTGCCTTGCGTTTTTGTTATCTCGGCTCTGACATAACCCTTTCTGCGGATTTTATTGGATATGAGACCGGATTGGAACTGGATCCGCGGGATCAAATACTGCTTTACAACTACCTTTTCTTTGCCGGTTCAGGGCCTCTTTCAGGCAATTGGATAGGCCTTGAGTCCCTTCCCAATTCCATCTCAAAGGTCTCAACCTTGAGGCGTTATGCTGAAGGACGCATCGCAAGTTTCTTTGCAGGTAAAAAAGAACAGTTAAAAGCAGCGTGTTTGAGCATAAATGCCATGCCGTTTCCTGATTGTCACGCTGATTTATGTATGGTTGTGCCTGTGCTTCCAAAAGTTCCGATGCTTTTGTATTTTTGGGATGAAGACAGGGATGAGGGGTTTGAAAGCAGGGTCAAAATAGTTTTTGATGCACGTGTGATGGATTTTCTGGACATTGAGTCCATAGTTTTTGCCGCCGAGAGAATGGTTGAAAAACTTGAGGAGATATATCTGTAATGATGGTCGTTGAACAGGATATAGTGATTAAAAATAAACTCGGACTTCATGCAAGACCTGCTTCACGTTTTGCACAGCTTGCATGCAGCTTTGAAAGTGATATTAAGCTGATGAAAAATTCGATTGCTGTGGATGGCAAAAGTATACTGGAGGTATTGACCCTGGCTTGTCCTGCTGGGAGCCATTTGAAAATCATTGCAACCGGACAGGATGCAAAGCAGGCTGCCGAGGCGTTAGGGTCTCTTGTTGCAAGCGGTTTTAATGAGTGTGACTGAAGATGGAAAACCTGACACAGTGTATCAAACTCAAAGGAATAGGGGCGTCGCCTGGGATTGTAATAGGTCACTGCCAGCTTCACGATCCTGGCCATATCAAGCTTCCTTATTACTATATTTTCAGTCTTGAAGGCATTGAATTTGAACAAGATCGCTTTATTCAGGCAGTAGATGTTGTTGAGAGGCATATCAAGGACGTCATTTCCGAGATACCCGATGAAATCCTCCATCACAGCGACATGTTTCATGCCCAACTTGCCATGCTTAAAGACAAGATGCTCTTTGAAAAAACCCTTGAAGCCATTGCCCTTGATGGCATCAATGCTGAATGGGCGCTTGAGGATGTGTTTGCCAAGATTAAAAGGTCTTTTTTGCAGATTAAAGACCCGTTTTTCAGGGAGCGTCTCAAGGATGTCGAATATGTTGTAAAACTCATTTTTGATGTCTTGACTGATGCTGCGACAATGGATTTTGCAGCCAAAAAAGACGCGGCATTCATTCTCGTGGCCCATGACTTAACGCCTGTTGACACAGTGAGGCTGAGACCTGACAAGGTGTTAGCTGTGGTGACAGATATGGGAAGCCGTACATCTCACACAGCGATCCTTGCGCGTTCCATTGGAATACCAGCAGTTGTCGGGCTTGAGGCAGTCTCTGAGCTGGTCAACGACGACACCCTGTTAGTGGTGGATGGATTGACAGGCGATGTCTTTATTAACCCTGACGAGGGCCTGATAAGGCGATATGTTGAAAAACAGGACTGTTACATCTCACATTCGGCAAGGGTTGCCACAGACAGCCATCTGCCTGCCTGCACAAGAGATGGTTTTACCTTAGAGATTAAGGCAAACATAGAGATGGTGGATGAGCTGCCATCTTTGCTCATAAATGGCGCTGAAGGTGTCGGGCTTTTGCGCACAGAGGTTATGTATGTAGCTAAAAAAGAGTTGCCCACAGAAGATGAACTCTTTGTAAGCTATAAAGTCATGCTGCAAAGAATCGCGCCACTTCCTATCACTATCCGAACCCTTGATATTGGCGGGGATAAGCTTGCCTCAAGCGTCAATTTTGGCGCAGAGATCAATCCTGCCCTTGGGCTTAGGGCAGTCAGGTTTTGTTTGAAGGAACAAGGGCTTTTTCAGGCACAACTGCGTGCTATCCTGAAGGCAAGTGCATTTGGAGATGTGAGGCTTATGATCCCCATGATCTCAGGAAAAGGGGAGATCATGGCTGTCAAGATCATCCTTGATGAGGTTAAGGAGGATTTGCTAAAACAGGGCATTGCCTTTAATCATGACATGAAGCTTGGCATCATGATAGAAGTGCCAAGTGCAGTGATGATAGCTGATGTACTGGCAAAAGAGGTGGATTTTTTCAGTATTGGCACTAATGACCTCATCCAGTATGCCTTGGCTATAGACAGGGGCAATGAATTCGTGGCACATCTGTATGACCCTTTTCATCCTGCCATCGTGAGAATGCTTAAGCGAATCGTTCAGGCAGGCCATGATGCTGGTATCCCTGTAAGCATGTGCGGTGAGATGGCAGGCGAACCTCTTTATGTCCCATTTCTCGTGGGATTAGGATTGGATGAGTTGAGCATGACGCCCACTGTAATCCCACGCATAAAACGCATCATAAGAACGCTTGACAAGACACAGTGTGGTTCTTTGTCAGAGGCAATTATAAACGCCTCATGTATTAGAGAAACCTATGAACTGCTTGAGGATTTCCTTGCCAAATACCTGCCAGAGGATAGAGAGCTAATCCAGTCGCTTTGCAAGATAAGTTGAGTCATAAAAATAAAGTTGTAACTATCCAGTATGATGCCGAAAACGAACGAAAACTACCGTACTGTAACTATCAATTTTTGCGTTTTACAATTGCACAAACTTACCTGAAAATATAGGTGTCCCATCCGCTTATGTTAATTGTTTGGATGTGTTGTAGCGTCGGGTAAGCCTGACAGATTTGAAGGCCATTGTTTTTTGTGCCTTTTTGTCCGGATATGATAACTATGGAGCCTGCCCTGAGTTTTTTCTGGTATGATTTGAGCAGCATTTCTCGTATGCTTGGCGTTACATTCATTAAAATTATGTCAAAGCGTTCAGGGGTTATGGTCGAGGCTGAGCCGAGCATCAGTCTGAAGCGTTCCGGTGACAGGTTGTTGAGGTCGCGATTGATTTCTGCTTCATGTATGGCGGTTTCATTGACATCAATACCAAGTACCTCCTTTGCCCCCATCAGGCATGAGCAGATTGCCAGAATGCCGGAACCTGTGCCGCAGTCTAGCGCTGTTTTAGCCTGAATGAGATTGTTTTCAAAAAGCCATTCAAGCGCATGGATACAGCCTTTTGTGGTCGGATGATTTCCCTGCCCGAAACTGTCTCCTGTTTTAAGGATTAAAGACAGGCAGTTATCTTCTTTTAAATCGTTTTTGTGCGGCGCAGACAGGAGATTTTCAGGGACTATCTGGACAATTTTGCCGATTTTTATAGGGCAATGCAGGATCAGATCAGCTTCTTTCGTCTGCTTTTGGACATGCAATTCAATTTCTTCAGGCAGTTTATCTGAAAGATATCGCAATATCTCATCGATATCTTCGTCTGTCAGCTTTCCGCTTATCACCACACAGTTATGGTCTCTCAGGCTTATTGCAAGACCATCTTCAGCCTGTGTGATATCTGCTATCAGTCTGGAAAGGTGCTGTATGTATGTCGGTTGCGTTTTTAAAAGCAACGCATTATCTACATTCGATAGCGCTTGCCGCACTTCAATAGCTATCCTCTGCGCGCCACCGAACAAAATTGCTGATGTTGGGCTTTCCCCATTTGTCACTTCTTGTTGCCCCAGACAAGCCTGCCATCCTTGCCAAACCAGTCATTGCCATCTCCGCCAGCCATTACTATATCGCTTTGTTGCATCAGTGATTGAAGTTGGCTTGTATCGCTATCTTTGCCTATGAAAAATCCACCGGCAAACAAGGCAATAAGTGCGTCAAAATCCCTATTTTTTGCGCTTTCTATTGCCAAATCTTGAAGGCTTTCCTGTGTAGGTGAGCCAATTCCCTGTATGTGATTGTTGCCTTTATAGATGTCCACCTTTTCAATGACACCAGTGTCAGGGGCTTTTATTACTACCTTCGTACCATCAAGCAGTGCAACGGTCGTAAACATATCGCTTTTTTTAAGGTCGCTGAACTCGCCATTCATGTTGCCTTCTACGTCTGAGAGATCAACATGAGGGTCGCCCCAGATGGTGGTGGAAAGCTTGGTGTGCTTATCGTAGATTTCCAAAGAAATGGAACTTTGAAATCCTATCAGATACCTGCCTGTATCTGCTATGCGTGAATTCAAAAGCCGGGGCTCTGCCTTGTCATCACCGAGCCACTCTGTGGCGCTGACAGATACCTGTTCGAGATGAAGCTGTATGCTGAGGTTTTCAAATGAAAGCTCTCCCTGCCACTGTTGCACATTTTCCACCTCAATGGAAAGGTCAATGGAGACTGCCTGCACATCCAGCTCAGCATGGTTTGATAGCGCAGATGAGTTGTTGAATGTAGCAGTAGCGCTTAAAGAAACATTCTGGGTCTTAATGCCGAACATTTTTTCCAAAACAAGTCGTTCAAGCGAGACAGCCTCATCCTCTGAAGGCAGATTGTTTGAAACAAGAGGCGTATTTTTTTGCACCTGCTTAATGAGTTCATCTGCCATCTTCCGAAGACCTGAGAGGGAAAATTGTATTCCGGATGATTGTCTGGGGGAAGCAAGGCCAGAGGTCATGAGGCCATGGGCATCTGTTGTGGTAAGAGACCCGGCGGGAAAAATGTCTGATGTCTGAAGAAATGGGGTGTTTTTTGTCCGGCCTTCTGCGAGGGGGGTATGACGGCCTGCCGACACCTGATCAAATAGATTGAGATTTGCTATGTTCATAATGCCCTCCGTGGCGTTATCTATGCAGCGTTTCAGGCTGCGGTACTTTTAAAATATATGCGGTAAGGTGGTGGAAAAAATAAACCTCTTGAAATATTATCGACATAATGAGGCAATATATTAAGGAAGGACTTCAGCATTGCAGATAGCCTTTCAAGACAACCATGCTTTTCATCATCGTAACTATTCAGCAGCACCCCATCTGCTGCGTCATCAGCCTGCTTATATGCAGGCAGCAGCACACTTCGCAGGTCTCTTTCTTGTATCTGGGACACTGCTGAATAGTTACGAATCAGGTTATGATATCAGGACGGTACAGGAATTGCTTAAACACACAAATCTCCAGACCACCATGATTTACACCCATGTGGCAACAAAGAATCTTCTTGGCGTGCGAAGCCCCTTGGACAGGTAAAAGAGGAGGTTCCATGAAAAAAAAGGAGGTTTCAGAAATGAAAAATTTTGTTCGTTGGCAAGGGATCAGAAATGCTTAATGCTTAATGCTTAATTTTAATGTTTAATAATGGTTTTATTTCTTCATTTAGCATTCAACATTTAGCATCTTAGCGATAACGGCAAGACAAAATATCAGTTTCAATTGGAGGAATATTGTTGATGATGACACTTAAAGAGATAGCAGGGCTTGTTGAAGGACAACTCAACGGCTCCGAGGAATTTGAGGTTACAGGCATAAACAGTCTGGACAGGGCAGGCACGGGCGAGATCAGTTTCGCCGTAAATCCGAGCTATGCCGAGGCGGTGAAGGCATGCAGGGCCGGGGCATTGATGCTGCCTGAAAACTGGCCACAGGATCTGCTGGCTGCGCTTCCCGCCGGGCTTTCCGGCTACATCCTGGTAAAAGACCCCTATGTCGCATACGCCATTGTGGCAGGGGAATTCGCCAGAAAGGATTTCAAACCTAAAGGCATCAGCCCAACCGCCTGGATCGGCAGGGACTGTTCCATATCGGCTGATGTCAGCATATCAGATGGCGTCTCCATCGGCGACAGGGTGTGGATCGGCAGCCGGACGACACTCCATCCAGGGGTGCGCATCGGCGAGGATGTGCGCATCGGCGAGGATGTGGAGATATTCCCCAATGCCGTGATCTATTCAGGCTCTGGGATTGGAAACCGCGTGACCATCCATTCAGGCGTGGTCATTGGAAGCGACGGATTCGGCTATGCACAACACAGAGGACGTCACGTCAAGATACCTCAGACAGGCATAGTGGTCATTGAGGATGATGTGGAGATCGGGGCTAACACCACGGTTGACAGGGCAGCCTTTGGAGAGACCCGCATCGGCATGGGAACAAAGATAGACAACCAGGTGCAGATCGCTCATAACGTGACAATCGGTCGGCACTGCATTATAGTGGCTCAGACCGGCATTGCAGGCAGCACAAAAATCGGCAACTACGTCATGATCGGCGGACAGACCGGCATAAACGGACACATTGAAATAGGCGATGGCGTGAGAATAGCAGCCATGTCAGGGGTTGCTAAATCCATTGGCCCAGGCGAGACAGTTGGGGGAGCGCCTGCCTGGCCTCACAGACACTGGCTCAGGGTCATGGCGAGCCTCAAAAAGTTGCCTGAAACTGAAAAAACCCTCTGGGAGATCAAAAAATCCCTGAAAGGAGAATGATTGTGGAAAAACTTCCCGGATTTCATGAGATACCTGAGCTTATTCCTCACAGGTATCCTTTCCTGCTTGTGGATAAAATTGTGGCCTTTGAGCCTAATGTCAACATCAGGGGCATCAAAAACGTAACATTTAATGAGCCTTTTTTCCAGGGCCATTTCCCCGAAGAGCCCATGATGCCCGGGGTGCTGATGCTTGAGGCGATGGCGCAGACTGGCATCATCTTTGCGAAACTTACAGAACCAGAATCTTTTAAAGACAGTCTTTTTGTATTTGCAGGTATTGACGAGGTGCGTTTCAAACGACCTGTAAGGCCTGGGGATCAATTGATTTTAGACCTCGCCTTGTTGAAAAGAAAGGCGAACATCTGGAAGATGCAGGCAAAGGCCACGGTGGAAGATAAGCTGGTTGCAGAGGCGGTGCTCATGGCTGCCATCCAGAAAAAAGGAAATTAAAGGGAGTTCAATGGGAGAAAGTTCTTTAGACGATGTGTGCATCCATCCTCTGGCATGTGTGGAAAAGGCTGCGCAGATAGGCAAAGGGGTTAAAATAGGGCCATTTAGCGTAATAGGCAGGGATGTGATAATAGAAGACGGGGTTGAAGTCGGACCCCACGTTGTCATTGAAGGTCATACCGTAATAAAAAAAGGGGCGAAGATAGCCCAGTTTGCATCCATAGGCGCAGCACCCCAGGACCTGAAATACGCAGGAGAGCCGACAAGGGTAGAGATAGGTGAAGAAGCCGTAATCCGCGAGTTTGTCTCTGTTCACAGGGGAACGGTAAGTGGCAGGGGTGTCACACATGTCGGGGCAAAATGTCTCGTGATGGCCTATTGCCACATTGCCCATGACTGTGATGTGGGCGATGGTGTTATCATGGCCAATGGCGCGACCTTTGGAGGACATGTCCAGGTGGGAGACCATGTGGTAATTGGCGGTCTTTCGGCTGTGCATCAATTCTGCAGGATAGGCGCCTATGCCTTTCTGGGCGGCATGAGCGGCGTGGACAAGGACATCCCGCCATTTACAAAGTACTGGGGCATGCGGGGAAAACTCTATGGCCTGAACCTTGTCGGAATAAGGCGCAAGGGTTTTTCCGCAGATGTAATTCAGGGGCTCAGACAGGCCTATCGAACGGTTTTTCAGACCGCTCCCACCCTAAGGGAAGGGCTTGCTCTGGCGGAAAAGACCCCTTCTCAACCGTCTGAAGTCATTCAGTTCCTGGAATTTATCCGCTCATCCAAACGGGGGATTCCTACAGGATCAGATGAGACAACCGACGAGACAGCAGGGAGCATTCAGGCAACTGATGCAGCATCATGACACCATAGCTCCTGTTGGGCTTGTGGCAGGCGGAGGTCAGTTTCCCATCCTCATTGCCCGCGCCGTCAAGGCCCGAGGCAGGAAGGTGATTGCCGTAGCCCATAAAGGGGAAACCTCCGATGCCCTCACCAAAGAGGTAGACTCCATTGAGTGGATACATCTCGGACAGCTTGGCAGGCTGATAGCGATTCTGAAGACGGCAGGGGCAAAAGAAGCTGTCTTTGCCGGGACTATCACCAAAAAACGCATCTTCTGGGACGTAAGACCTGACCTAAGGGCGCTTGGTCTCTGGAAGGAGCTGAAAAACAGACTGGATGACGGCATACTCAGGGCCGTTGCCGGTGAACTGGAAAAAGAAGGCGTAACACTGCTTCCAACTACAGACTTTTTGTCTGACAACATGATGCCAGAAGGTATTCTGACAGATGCAAAACCGACTGAGGAACAGCTTGAAGACATCGCATTCGGCCTTGAACTGGCTAAGGAAATCGGCCGACTTGATATAGGGCAGTGCATTGTCGTAAAAGACAAGGCCGTCCTGGCAGTAGAGGCCATTGAGGGCACAGATGAAACGATACTCAGGGCGGGCAAACTCTCAGGTGAAGGGACGGTGGTGATCAAGATATGCAAGCCGAATCAGGACACACGCTTTGATCTTCCATCCATAGGTCTTAAAACCATTAAAACCATGGTTGAGGCCAAGGCAGCAGTGCTGGCTGTCGAGGCGCACAAGGCAATGTTTTTTGATATGGACAAGGCAATTACAATGGCGGATCAGGCAAACATAGTTATTATAGGTGTAAAATGAAGCTGAAAGCAGGGGTAATCGGTGTCGGCTATCTTGGCAGATTTCATGCACAAAAGTACGCCGCCATGCCTGATGTAGAACTGGTGGGCGTCTTTGACTCATCATTTTCAAGGGCACAGGAGGTGGCCACTGAGTGCGGTACAAGGGCATTTCATGACCTTGATGCATTGATCGCCTCAATAGACATGGCTTCCGTGGTTACGCCAACCATATACCACCACGAGATCGCAACCAAACTCCTTCAGAACAATGTCCACTGCATGGTGGAAAAACCCGTTACAAGGACTCTGTCTGAGGCTGACAAGCTTATTGAGCTTGCAGAGTCAAAGAATCGCATACTTCAGGTTGGCCATATTGAACGATTTAACCCTGCGGTGAGAAACCTCATGGACCAGGCAAAGCATCCCCTTTTCATCGAGGCGCACAGACTGACAGCCTTTAGGGCAAGAGGGGCTGATGTGGACATTGTGCTGGATCTGATGATTCATGACCTTGACATCACACTTGCCTTAGTTAAGTCAAGGCCCAGCCAGATCCTCGCATCAGGCATTCCGGTGCTTACAAGACATGTGGACATCGCCAACGTACGGATCGTTTTTGAAAACGGCGCCACGGCAAATCTTACCGCAAGCCGCATCTCCCTCTCGCCCATGAGACGTATCAGAGTTTTTTCACCAGGACTTTACATCTCCGCTGATTGTGAAAAGCAGGAAAATCTTGTGGTCAAAGCCCCTGTCTTAGTGGACGATAACATCGAATCCCTTTCATCTGCTCTGAAGCCGGAATTCATATCATTGCCATCAAAACGCGACATCTTAAACGACGAGATTCATGCCTTTGCGAAGGCTGTAAGACAAGGGGGCACCCCTGTCGTATCTGGCAAAGACGGTAGGGATGCGCTTGCCATAGCCCTTGAAATCAATCAAATCATATCCACAACGCTGAGATCTTCATGGCAAGGTTCTGCATCATAGGGTTTCAATGGACTGCTTGCAACTGACTTTTGGCATACTGACTGCTTTTTTATTTTTTATTGTTGCTGTTGCTGGCGCTATCCTGCCTGCGTTACCCAGCGCTCCATTTGCCCTCATTGGCATGCTTTTCTATGGACTGATCGTAAATTTTGACCAATTTGATACGTTATTTATTTCTGTCCAGATCGTTTTGGCACTTTTAACCTTGCTGATGGATTATGTTGCAAACGCCTTGGGTGTAAAGGCGCTTGGCGGCTCTAAAGCAGGTATGTTCGGGGCATTTGCAGGGCTTTTTCTTGGGATGTTTGCCGGACCATTCGGACTTGTATTTGGACCTGTCCTTGGCGCTGCCGGCGTAGAGTTATTGACAGGAAAGAAGACATTTCATGCTGTCCGCTCAGGTATTGGAGGCTTTATCGGCCTTTTGCTTGGAACCATTTCAAAACTTTTTCTGCTCGGCATAATGGTGGCATGGTTTCTCTATCGCATCACACCGCAAATTGCCTCTTGTATCAATTGGATATGACCTGTAAATGTAACTATGACAATTTGTAACTATTCAGTATAATGCCGAAAACGAATGAAAACCACCGTTGTAACTATTCAGCAGATGGGCTGCTGCTGGATAGTTACAACGATTTTTGCTTAGCCATCGCGTATACGATTTTTTACAAGAATATCAAATTTTAATCGCTCAGGAGTAACAATGTTAGACTTCATAAGAAAAAACGCTTCCTCCGTAATATTTAAAGTCATCCTTGGCATTATAGCCTTAGTTTTCGTCTTCTGGGGGATTGGCTCATTCCAGTCAAACAGGATGACTATTATAGCATCTGTAGATGGCGAAAAAATCCTCTACGAAAACTACCGGATTGCCTATGCAAATGCCATTGAGCGCTACCAACAGATGTTTAAAGGAAAACTGCCACAAGGCTTTCTTGAAGGAATGAACATAAAGGGGCAGGTCCTTGACAGCCTGATAGACAAGATGCTCATCAAAAAGACTGCCAGACAACTTGGCGTCAGGGTATCGGATGAAGAAGTAAGGCAATCAATCGTGACCATGCCTGCCTTTCAGCAGGAAGGTAAATTTAACAAGGACATCTATGAAAAGCTGCTGCGTTCCAACAGGCTAACCCCTGCCCAGTTTGAGGCTGAAATTAGGGATGAAATAATTACAGACAAAACACGCAGCCTTATCCTGAGCATGGTTCAGGTCTCAGATGTAGCGGCAGCAGATTATTACAAGTTTGAAAACGCAGAAAAACAGTTATCCTATGGGGTCATTGAGGCTGCGTCGTGCATTCCTGAAGTTAACATAAGTGATGAAGAACTTAAAACCTGGCATGATGCCCACAAGGAAGATTTTAAAACAGAACCTCAAATCGCCATAAGGTACCTGATGCTTGATGAAAATGAACTGACAAACGCTGTCAGTGTATCCGATAACGAAATTCTTGGATATTATGACACGCATACATCTGAATTTGATGTCAAGGAAGAACGTAGGGCAAGACATATACTCGTTAAAATACCAAAGGACGCGACAGATGACCAGCAGGAGCAGGCGCATTCAAAGGCAACTGCACTGCTTCAACAACTACGTTCAGGGGAATCATTTGAAAACCTTGCACAAAAACACTCAGACGACCCTGGCAGCGCTACGAAAGGGGGTGACTTGGGCTTTTTTGGTCGCAATGTCATGGTTCCTGCCTTTGAGCAGATGGTTTTCAGCATGGACCCAGGCCAGATCAGCGAACCGGTCAAAACCCAATTCGGCTGGCACATCATCAAGCTTGAAGAAATCAAACCCGGCGGCATAAGGCAATTAGATGGGGTACGGGGTAAGATTGAAACAAAACTCAGAAAAGAAAAGGCAAAGGAGCTCAACCTGCAACGATCAAATGAAATCTATGAAAAAATTATGTTAAGCAGTAGCCTTGATACATTTATCAAGGAAAATGCAATGCCTGTTCAGTTGTCAGGCAATTTTACAGAAAAAAATGTCCCTATTAACCTTGGCCTTAATAAAGAGACGGTCAAGACCCTTTTTGCCCTAGAAAAAGGTGGACTTTCCTCCATCCTGCAAACCAATAAAGGCATGATGATTGCTGAAGTAATGGAAAAGAAACCTGCCATCGTGCCGAAACTGGATGAGGTAAGAGAAAAAGCAATTGCAAAGCTCAAGGAGGAAAAAGCTGAAACACTTTGTATGGAAAAGGCTAACGCACTGCTTGCCAAGTCAAAAGAGTCAGGCTCATTTGAAAAGACCCTTAAAGACTCAGGCGTCGAGGCTAAAACCTCAAGCTTTTTCAAGACTTCTGATAGCACGGCAGGAGGGTCTTTGCCTACTCAGGTAACAGAGGTCGGGGCTGAATTGAGTAACAAAAACAAGGTAGCAGACCATGCTGTGAAAATAGACAATAAAATCTACATGGTAGCTTTTGCTCAAAACAAAGATGACAAAAAAGCGCCCACTGACGAAGAGCTTGCATCTACAAAAGCCAGGCTGCTCCGCCAAAAACAAGAGTCTTTTTACAAAGACTGGCTGGAATCCTTAAGGCATGCCCACAAGATTGAGATAAACCAGCGGCTTTTACAGGGTTAGGTTAAGCTGTAGTTACCTGTCCCTGGCGGTCAGAATTAACGCCAGGGATCTCATTTCGTTTACTGACAACAGATACGCTTCCTTTATCATGGAAAAGTCCAAATCTATGCGACATTGTTCTGTCGTGATTCTATGGCCACTGTTCTAAATTGAGGGAGTCCCAAAAATTAGCGGCTCACCCCACCAGTGGCGGGGGTTTATCATTAAGTAACATCTGACTATTTTTGCCACAATTGCCGGTGAAAATCAAAAATACGCAATTTCAACAAGTTAAGTTACTTGG
>DYLC01000040.1 GCA_020722285.1 Desulfobulbus propionicus
CCAAATTGAGTATTTCAAAGGCTTCCAAGTAACTTAACTTAACTTGTTGAAATTGCGTATTTTTGATTTTCACCGGCAATTGTGCAAAAATAGTCAAAAGTTACTTTATGATAAATCCCCGCCACGGGTGGGGTGAGTTGCTAATTTTTGGAACCTCTCTGACCATAAAGGTTAAGACACGTTGTGCCGAAAAGTAAAATCAGAAAAACAGATTAAATCCAAAAAAAATCTTGCCACAAAGAGACTAATGAACTATCATCCTTTCCTCATTTTTTCAGCGCAGGCACAGAATCATACAAACAGGCATACTGGTGGACAGCGGCAGGTTAAGCTGATCTGAGCCACTCATGAATCGTATTTTTTTCAGAACGCATTGAAGTCCAGGAGCTGTCACTCAAATGACAACCAAAATAATATCAAAGCAGAAAAAAAATGCTGAAGTAAAAAAAATCCTCGATAAAATGATGGAATCAGGCCAGGTCGAGTTTTCTTATGATTCGCTGAATGAATATCTTCCTGCAGACATGAACGATCCTGCCCAGATTGAGGAGATATTCAGTCTTCTTGGCAACTACCAGATATCAATTATTGATAAGCAACCGGAGGATTCATCTGCTGCCAAGGCAGGGCTGGATATGTCCGAAGATGATGTTGACCTTGAGGCTGATGTATCCGGCGATTTTGAGGTGGATGCCCTTGATTCGTCAGAGCCAATCGTGGAGGACAGTTCTTCTTCAAATACAAATGGTTATGATGATTTTGAAGAGATAACCACTACATATTTGCGGGAGATGGGGCGTTTTGAGCTTTTAACACCTCAAAAAGAGGAAGAGCTGAGCAAGGTAATAAGGGATGGATTTAACTACATCATGGTGTCCATAGAGGAATATCCCCTTGATATTCATGCCCTGATCTGCCTTAAGGAGCAGATATCCTTGTGGAAAAAGCGTGACCCGTCCATAAAGCCGAAAAAACATCAGCTTAATCACATGATAAAAACCCTTACAAAAATATGCGAAGACCATGCTGAAGAGACAGAGTTGAAAGACCTCCTCATTGCCCTCAAACAGCAGCACAGTGCGATTGAAAAGGCCAAAAACGAGATGATCAATGCAAACCTGCGACTTGTGGTCAGCATTGCTAAACGTTACATGCACCAGGGGCTTTCTCTTGCAGATCTTATTCAGGAGGGTAATTTGGGGCTTATGAGGGCTGTTTTCCGTTTTGATTATACCAAGGGCAACAAGTTTTCTACGTATGCCAGTTGGTGGATTCGTCAGGCTATAACAAGGGCAATTCTGGACAAAACCCGCACAATAAGGCTTCCTGTACATTTCCTGGAGCTGAGAAGCCAGTTTTTTAAGGCATTTTATTCCCTTCTGAAGGACCTCGGTCGTGAGCCTACACCTATTGAGATATCTGATCACACTGGTCTTCCCATGGAAAAGATACAGTCTATCCTGGAGGCTTCCCGAGAGCCTGTCTCGCTTGAGTCCCCTGTTGGGGATGAGGACAGCACTCTGGGAGATTTTATTGAAAATCACGACGCAGTCTCTCCATATGAGGCTGTCAAGGATAAAGAGCTGACGGAAAGGGTTAAAAGCATCCTCTCCACTTTGAGCCCAAGAGAAGAAAAAATCATCAGGCTCAGGTTTGGCATCGGCGAAGACAGCGAATATACCCTTGAAGAGATCGGCAAGCGTTTCAATGTCTCTCGCGAGCGAATAAGGCAGATTGAGAAAAAAGCGTTAAATCGTCTCAGGCATTCCAGCCGCAAAGACAGGTTGAAGTATTTTTTAGAATAATATTTTTATATGGAAGTTCCAAAAATTAAAAATTTTGTTCAAAGATAAGGCGCGAGAATACGAAAAAGCGCAGCATACTCCCTGTATGTGAGCATTTTTCGCCGACAAGCAACGCAGCCTTTGGGCGAAAAGATAATTTTTAGGATTTCCCTATATTGACATCCTAACCGACTGTTATCCTTTTAATATTAGATCTTTTTTTTGCTATTAGTAATTTTTTGCACTTTAGCTTGTTGACAGAGTAAGGTCAGGGTTGTAAATTGCCAAACCTTTTTAAGCGCACGACATCGTTGCTTGAAAAGCCTGTAATTGGGAGAGGACAGGCTGTGGGCTTTGTAATGGGTGGTTTGGTAGGGGCGTATTGCGATACACTCCTACTTCATAAAAAAGTGTTTGCAACCACATAAAAAGGAGGACAAAAAGAGGCAATAGCCAACAACCATGTGGAAGAGTAGAAGCGTATTGCAATACACTTTTCTCAAAAAACCTCCTGTTTTTAATTGCCTCTCCCTAAAAAATGACAAAACAATCCATCAGTTTTTGTGACAATCCAGTCTGGAAGTTTTTATCATCCGTTCGTCTCGCAATCGTCCTTTTAATACTCCTTGCAGTTACATCCATTGCAGGCACAGTAATACCACAGGGTGAAACCATGCAGTTTTACCTTGAAAAATATGGTCCGAATTTATTCCGGTTGATTAAAAGCGCTCAGCTTTATCAGATGTATGATGCATGGTGGTTTCTGTCCATCATGATTTTTTTTGCAGTTAATCTGATTGTATGCACAATTAATCGCGTTCCCATCACAATGCAGCTCTACAGCAGGGATTTTCTTGATGTCACCAAGGAAAGGTTGCTGAGGATGTCTGCATCCGCAAGGATAGCCTTGGGCAGTTCTGAAAAAAGTGTCAGGGTGGTTGAGGTTTTTAAAAAGGTGGCTGGCAAAAGCAGGGCAAGGTCTCTTGCTGGTTCAGAGCTTTTTCTCGTAGAATCCGGCAAGTGGGGGTATTGGGGGCTTTACATACTTCATTCAAGTATCATTGTCATCATGGTTGGCGCATTGATAGGCAGCCTGTTGGGATTCAAGGGTAATTTAATGCTTTTTGAGGGAGAGACCTCTGACGTGGCTGTTGAGCGGGGTTCTGATAAAAATATCCCACTTGGATTTACGGTAAAATGTGATGATTTTAATGTAGAGTTCTACGACAATGGGGCACCTAAAGAGTATCTTTCCGAGTTGACTATCCTTGAAAATGAGAAGGAGATGCTTAAAAAGACCATAAAGGTCAATGATCCTCTCAGATACAAAGGCATTACCTTTTATCAGTCAAGTTTTGATTCCGCCCCGGAAGTGAAGTTTCATATAGTATCTGCAAGCGGTTCGAGTAAGGATCTGAGCATTCCGGCATTTGAGAGGTCATTGTGGAAAGAGACCGGCCTGCAGTTTGGACTGATGAGGTTTTTGCCAAATGTGCATGGCACGGTGGCAGCGCATATCTGGATAGGCGATGAGCAAAACGAGCCTCAGGCCATCTGGTTTGTGCAGGGCAGGGAAAAAGAATTCACTTTTGGAGGCAATCTCTATAAGGCGTCTGTAAAAGAGGTTTCGCAGAGGTTTATGACAGGGCTGCAAGTCAAGAAAGACCCAGGCGTGTGGGTTGTTTGGCTCGGCTGCACACTCTTGATTGTCGGTTTTGTCGTGGTGTTCTGGGTGCCTCATGTCAGGATATGGCTATGGGTCGGAGAAGAGGACGGAAATATAGTGGCAATTATTGCAGGTCAGTCCAACAAGAACCAGATTGCATTTAATAAGGATTTTGAAAAAATCAAACAAGCGCTCAGATCTTCGATTGGAGAATAGTCATGTTTACAAGTTCCTTTCTTTTAAGCCTCACTACGTTTGTCTATCTTGGTTGCGCTGTTTTATATCTCATTACCTGGATTTTCAGGGTCAGATCAATAGGATTTGCAGCGACGGCTGCAACCTGGTTTGGGCTTGCAGTTCAGACCACAGCAATAGGCCTTCGTTGGGTAGAGTCCTACAGGATGGGCTATGGTCACGCCCCTCTTTCCAATCTCTATGAGTCACTGGTCTTTTTCAGCTGGGTTGTCATTGCCGTCTATCTTTTTATCGAGTGGACGATAAAAAACAAGGTGATTGGCGCATTTGCGACACCTTTTGCATCTCTTGCCATGGCATATGCCTCTTTCAGCCCAAAAGTGGAGGATGCCATCCAGCCTCTTATCCCGGCCCTGAAAAGCAACTGGCTTATTGCGCATGTTGTCACATGTTTTCTTGGATACGCCTCTTTTGCCGTGGCCTGTGGTTTCGGGTTTATGTATCTGATAAGAGGTGATGAGGACAGGGACTCAGGCCTGATTGGGACTCTTCCCTCAAGAAAAAATATTGATGAGCTTATTCATCAGACCATCATCTTCGGGTTTCTCTGGCTCAGCGTTGGCATTATTACAGGTGCTATCTGGGCAAATGAAGCTTGGGGTACTTATTGGAGCTGGGATCCGAAAGAGACATGGTCGTTGATTACCTGGTTTGTTTACGCCGTGGCGCTCCATGTAAGGTTTGTAAAAGGTTGGGCTGGAAAGCGCATTGCCATTATCGCGATAATCGGTTTTATTTCGGTATTATTCACTTATTTCGGTGTGAATTTTCTCCTTTCAGGATTGCACAGTTATGGCAATCAGTGATATAACGTTAAATATGACATAAGGGAAGATTTAACTGCTCTTTTGCCTATAATAGCTGTGTCGCTTGTCGCTAAAAAAGCTCATATAACGTCAGAATGTTGACTTTTTTGCCTTTTCGCTTCTTGCTATGAAACAAAATTGCTATTTTTTTGAATTTCCCACAAGTATTTTTTTTAGAGGACGCTGCTATGTTTGGACTCGGAACCCAGGAACTTTTGATTATTTTTTTTATCGCTCTTCTTATTTTTGGGGGTAAAAAACTTCCTGAAATAGGAGCTGGTCTTGGTAAAGCTTTGAATTCTTTCAAAAAAGGAATGAAAGAGGCAGAGGATGATGTTGGGCAGTCCTCTCAGTCTGCATCAACTAAGCTTGATTCCTCTCAGGGAGGCAGTGCTACTACATCTGCTTCTACCAAAGAAACCTAATTTTTCTCTTGCCCGAAGGCGGTTGCCGTGCAGGTAATGTTATTGGCAGCAGGGCTTGGCTCACGCCTAAGCCCGTTGACCGATTATCTTCCGAAGCCTCTTTTCAATGTTCTTAATGAGCCTAATCTCAAAAGATTGCTTTTGCAATTGGAGGCTAATGGTGCGACCAAGGTTGTAATTAACACATTCCATCTTGCGTCGATGGTGGCCTACGCCATTAAGACCTGGAACATTTCCCTGAACATCGATGTAATCGTGGAAAAACAACTGCTCGGCACAGGCGGTGGGATAAAAAATGCCATCAACTTTTTTGAGCCCTCAGAGCCTATTCTCCTCATTAATTCTGATGTTGTGACTGACATTCCACTTGAAGCTTTTTTTATGATTCACAGGCATGAGGCTGCTGCCACCATGTTGCTGCATGATTGCAAGCTGTTTAATAATGTTTGTACCGACGGCAATCGGGTGACTGGTTTTGGATGTAACAATTCACCAACAGCTCTTGCCTATACAGGTATTTGTGTGCTTTCCCCCCATATTCTGAGCGATTTTTTGAGGTTTTCAGCATCTGTTTTTTCCTTGGTAGATGTATTCCAAAAGGCCATGGCAGATGGGAAAAATATCGCCTGCTGTCTTGCTGAAAGTCTGAAGTCGGATTACATCTGGTATGATATCGGTACGCGCGAGGGTTATTTGGCTGCCCATGCCTGTCTTTTAAAAAAAAAGAATGAGTTTTTTATCTCTGCGACAGACAGTGTGAAGGATGCTGTGCTGTCCGGTAAGTTAGCTCTGGAGGATTGGACAGTTATCGGGTCCAATGTGGTTTTTGGAAAACAAGTCAGGCTGCGTCGCTCAGTGATATGGGATAATGTTGAAGTGCCTGATAACTTTTTTGCTGAGGATACAATCTTAACACCGCACGGGAGGTTTGCACGTTGACATGCATAATAAACGGTTAAATATCCGTACACATTATAAAACATGGGCCTGTATCAAGCCAGTGGGAGAAGGCAGCCAGGTTGGCATAGATACAGGCGAAGTTTGTGTCTGCGGGACAAAAGATATCAGCCTGAAGGGGCTTTTTTGTGCCGATCCCTCGGCTGTTTATCCTGTGGGTACGATATGTGAAATAAAACTCAGCCTTGGAGGGGAGCCTTCTGCATTTTCTCTCAAGATGCAGGGCAGGGTAGTTAGGTCAGAGTCAACCGGTATGGCCATCGAATTTAATGAAATGGATATTGAGTCATTGATCCATCTGAAAAATATCATGTACTACAATACTGGCATGCCAGAGATAATCGATGAGGAACTAATTCATCACTCAAAGGACAAATAAGATGACGTCGCAAAAAGTCGCCAACTGCCCAACTACTGCTATATTGCGCAGCATCCTTCGTCTTTGCTGTGTACAGGAAGTATCCGCGATTTGATTGATGCTTAACCAAATTGATTTTAAGTCTGAAGTATAGTGCGATTCTGCACAGTCAGGCATGGATGCCGAAATTGGCGCTGATTACAACTAACGCCCTCATGATTCTGGTGTGATTACAGAATAACACTCACTGATTCAGGAGTTTTTGATGGCAACAAACAGACCTGTTGCAGAGTGCATATTTTTAAAAAGTAACATCTCCAGTCTCTCCAATGTAAGCCTTGAAAGACATGTGAGAGAGGCTGTCTGCACAGAAACAGGCAGTATCCCGATGATGCCTGTTTCTGTACTTGCCAAACTTGGAGACTGTGACCTCTCTATGGGTTTTTTCGCCTGTTTAGTGCAATCGTTTGGGCGGAACAAGATTGCCGAAATAAAAATCACCCAAGGGGCATGTTATGGTATTGCAGTTGATCTTGGAAGCACTACTGTAGTGTTGTATCTGGTTGATTTGTCTAAAGCTTTCGTGGTGGATACCTTGGCATTTTTAAATCCTCAGCGGGATTTCGGTGAAGATATCCTTTCCAGAATTATCTTTTCCCATCGTCACAACGGTCTTGAAACCCTTAAGTCCAGGATACTGTCAGCCATCAATGATGCCATCAGTGCAATTACTCAAAAAAATGGAGTTTCCGCTCAGGACGTTTTCTTTGTTTCAGTGGCTGGAAATACTACTATGTGCCACTTGTTTCTTGGCCTTGATCCATCAGGAATTTGTCGTGAACCTTACAGGCCGGTTGCAAACAGTTTTGACATTATGACCTCTCTTGAGGCAGGGCTTGATGTTCATAAAGAGGCTGGCGTGTATATTTTTCCCAATATAGGCAGCTATTTTGGTGGAGATTTGATTGCAGGCATTGTTGCATCTGGAATGCATGAGCGAGATGAAATAAGCATTCTGGTTGATGTGGGGACAAACGCCGAGGTGGTGCTTGGAAATAAGGACTGGCTCGTTGCCAGTGCAGGGGCTGCGGGGCCAGCGCTTGAGGGTGGTATTCTTGCCTGCGGGATGAGCGCCAGACAGGGAGCTATTGAGAAGGTATGGCTTGAGCATGATGAAATTCGTTATTTGACAATTGGCGGCAAAAAACCTTTGGGAATATGTGGCTCCGGGGTGATAGATCTGATCGCCACGATGTTCAGCGCAGGCCTGCTGGACAAGACAGGAAAGCTACAGCCTGACTGCAGGACATTTTCCCATAAATTTCGCAAACTCTCTGATGGCTGGGCATTTATTGTAGCACTTGAAGATGAGACAGAGACTGCAATGCCTGTCTATATCACCCAGAACGATATCAAAAGTTTTATCCGTTCAAAGGCAGCCATGTATGCCATCCTTGAGGTTATTACTGAGAGTGTCGGGATAGATTTTGATGATATTGAACGTTTTTATGTGGCAGGGGCATTTGGAAGTCACATTAATCCTGTTTCTGCCATGACCATCGGCATGCTTCCGGAGCTTGGCATTGAGCGTTTTAATGTAATCGGCAACAGCGCTGGAAGTGGCGCTGTTAAATTGCTTGTGGATGCATCGATTATGGATCAAGCAGAGGCTATCAGGGATCGGATAACCTATCTTGAGATGAATGCAAGGGGGGATTTTATGGACAAGTTGACAGCAGCAATGTTTTTGCCTCATACTGATGGCAATCGTTTCAGATGATACAGGTTTTTTTCCAGTTAACTCCTTCGGCTTGAATCGCTTGAGCTTTCAGCTTTTTTCATTGTTCTGATGGTTAAACTGTGTTATAGGATTACATTTATCTAATTTTAACTTTAGGAAGGAAGCCTTATGCAATTTACGTTGGACGATATAGATGTTGTGCAAAAACGCATCAAAGTTGAAGTGCCTGCAGAGGTAGTATCCCAAGAACTCGACCGTTCTTATGCCAAGTTGTCGAAAAAAGTAAAAATTGACGGCTTCAGGCCTGGCAAAGTACCTCGTTCTGTGCTGGAGCGTTACTACAAAGAGGATGCCGAACGTGAGGCCATTGAAAAAATAGTCGAGAAAACATTAGACGATGCTATAGAGCAGGCCAATGTGGTTTTGATCCTTCCTCCTTATGTCGAAGAAGTCTCACAGGTAACGAGCGGACAATCCTTTACTTATTCCGCCTTGCTGGATCTGTGGCCAGAATTTGAAGTGCCACAGTATAAAGCCCTTGAGTTGATCAGGCCGTCTGTAAAAGTTACAGATGAAGAGGTGGATGAGCAGATTGAAGCCCTTCGCAGTCACTATGCTACTATTGAAAAATGCGACGAGGACAGACCTGTGCAGGATGATGACATAGCAGTTGTGGATTATTATGGGACAGTGCATGGTGAAACAGAAAAAATAATCGAAGAGCAGGGGCACTATTTGCAGATAGGAAAAAAGAGTTTTGCCAAAGAGTTTGAAGATGCGCTTGTTGGCATGAAAATCGGCGACGAGAAACAGGTTACGATAGATTATCCTGAAGATGCCCTTAACGCAAAGTTTGCCGGTAAAAAAATAGATTATGCCGTTTCCCTGAAGGATATCAAGAAAAGGGTATTGCCTGCATTGACTGATGAGTTTGCCAAAACAGTATCACCTGTTTATCCAACCATTGCTGATGTCAGGCACAAGTTGCGCAGGCAGATTGAGATGGACAAGGAAGATGCTGCGCTAAGGAGCTTAAACATGCAAATCGTGGACAATCTGTTGAAACATGCAGATTTTCCTGTGCCTCAAAGGCTTCTTGACAACAAGATTCAGCAGATAGTGGATAATTTTAAGGGGTATCTAAGTGAACGTGGCGTGACATTTGAGACAGCCGGTATCTCTGAGGATAAGTTCAAGGCAAAGGTAGTTGAGGATGCGCTAAAGCAGGTTCGCACAGAGATATTGCTCGATAAAATAGTGGAGCTTGAAGGCATTGCCCTTGATGAAGAGGATGTCAATTCCTATATCAAGGCCAATCCTTCTCTGGCGCAGTTGGATCGCAAGCAGCTACATGAAGTGGTGGAAACCCTTGTTCTGCCAAAGCTCAGAACGCAAAAGGTGCTGGATTTCATACTCTCCAAGGCCGAAGTCAAAACGGAGGAATAAATGCCACTGATTCCAATGGTAATAGAGCAGAGCCATCGAGGCGAACGCGCCTACGATATTTATTCAAGGCTGCTGCGTGAAAGGATCGTATTTCTTGGTGGCCAGATAGACAATGATATCGCAAATGTCGTGATAGCCCAGTTGCTTTTTCTTGAGGCAGAGGATCCAAAACGTGATGTCATCATGTACATTAACTCTCCCGGTGGGCTGGTGACTGCTGGTTTTGCGATCTATGATACGATGCAATACATCAAGCCCGATGTAAACACACTGTGCCTTGGTCAGGCTGCAAGCATGGGGGCATTTTTGCTGGCTGCCGGCACAAAGGGCAAGAGGTTTTCCCTCCCTAACTCTCGTATCCTCATCCATCAGCCAATGGGTGGTTTTCAGGGACAGGCCTCTGACATAGACATACATGCCAGGGAAATCCTCAAGCTCAGACAGCGCCTCAATGAGGTGCTGGCATTTCATACCGGTCAGTCTGTTGAAAAAATACAGGATGACACTGAACGGGATTTTTTTATGGGCGGAGAGGATGCTGTTAAGTATGGTATTATTGACAAGGTGCTTATCAAAAGAACAGATGATGTAAACGTGAAAAGCGATGGCTAAAAAGAAAGATTCAGTTTCAACATCCAACCTGCGATGCTCTTTTTGCGGGAAGGGACATGACGATGTAAAAAAACTTATAGCAGGTCCGGGTGTCTATATCTGCAATGAGTGCATAGAGCTTTGTAATGGCATAATGGAAGAAGGAGAAGCAGAAAGTGGTGCTCATGCTTCAAGCACAGGCTATTCGTTAAGACCAGCTGAAATCAAGGCCCTGCTGGATGAATATGTCATTGGCCAGGAAAACGCTAAAAGGATATTATCCGTTGCTGTTTATAACCATTACAAACGAATAGATTCCAACATAAAGCTTGAGGATGTTGAGCTACAAAAAAGTAACATCCTGTTGATTGGCCCTACAGGAAGCGGCAAAACCCTGCTTGCCCAGACACTTGCCAGGATACTGAAGGTTCCTTTCACAATTGCAGATGCCACAACGCTCACTGAGGCTGGCTATGTTGGCGAAGATGTGGAGAACATTATACTGAGCCTGCTACAAGTGGCGGATTTTGATGTGGCGCTTGCAAGCCGTGGAATAGTCTATATAGACGAGATAGACAAGATAGCCCGTAAAAGCGACAGCCCTTCTATTACCCGTGACGTATCAGGCGAAGGTGTGCAGCAGGCGCTTTTAAAGATTATTGAGGGAACTCTTGCCAATGTGCCACCTAAAGGTGGCAGGAAACATCCGCAACAGGACTACGTCAAGATAGATACAAGCAATATCCTTTTTATCTGTGGTGGCGCTTTTGTAGGGCTTGATGCCCTTATAAGGTCAAGGCTTGGGAAATCATCTATAGGTTTTGGCGCTGATGTCCATGGCACCAAAAACATGACCTTGCAGGAGGTATTAAGCAGTTGCCAGCCTGAGGATCTTATCAAATATGGTTTGATTCCTGAATTGGTAGGCAGGCTGCCTGTGGCTGCTACATTGGATGAGCTGGATGAGGGGTCTCTGGTACGAATTTTCAGGGAGCCGAAAAATGCGCTTTTAAAACAATACCAGAAACTGTTTTCAATGGATGGTGTTGAGTTGCACTTCACTGACGGGGCAGTTAAGGCATTGGCGCAGGAATGTATAAAGAGAAAGACCGGCGCAAGAGGGCTTCGTTCCATCCTTGAGCAGACTATGCTGAACGTGATGTATGAGATTCCCTCCATGGAAGGTGTCAAGGAATGTGTTGTCAGCGAGGATGTGATCTTAAAAAATACTGCTCCTCTTCTGTTGTATGAACAGGAAGTTAAGGTATCTTAACTAGCTTATGGTCAATCAAAATCTGTTTTTTCCTCTCCTTCCTCTTCGTGAAATAGTGCTTTACCCAAGGATAAGCATACCAATTTTCGTGGGAAGGGAGCGCTCAGTACAGGCTATTGAGCAGGGTATGGTAAATTATGGTAGGGCGCTTTTTTTCAGCGCACAAAAGGATGCCAAGCTTGAAGACCCTGCCCCAAATGATATTTACACAATTGGGACAATAGGAACAATTCTCCAGCTCTTGCGGCTTCCTGACGGGACTGTGAAGGTGCTGATTGAGGGCACACACAGGGCTGCTGCCAGAAAAATTACCCAAAAAGACGGGTCTCTTTTGGCCGATGTTGTTATGTTGGAAAATGAACAGGATGAAAATCCTGAAGAATTGGAGGCGCTTATAAGGATAACGCGCAACACCTTTAATGAATATTTCAAACTTCACAAAAAACTGTCAAAGGAAGTTGCCCTGCATGTTTCATCCATCGTTGAACCTGATCGGTTAGCCTATACTCTTGCTTTCCACATGCCTTTTAAGCTCAAGGATAAACAGGCTGTCCTTGAGCAAAATAAGGTTTCAGGCGCCCTTGAACTGGTTTACAGCCTGATGGAGCTTGAATTGCAAGTAAATGACTTTGAGCAACGCATCAAGGCGAGGGTCAAGAAGCAGATGGAAAAGTCCCAGAAGGACTATTATCTCAATGAACAGATCAAGGCTATCCATAAGGAAATTGGGAGTTCTGATGACTTTCAGAATGATCTGGCAGAGATAGAACGCCGCATCAAGAAAAAAAGACTCACAAAAGAGGCTGCTGAACGTATCCGACATGAGTTTAAAAAGCTGAAGTTCATGCCGCCCATGTCTGCGGAATCAACTGTAGTAAGAAATTATATTGACTGGATACTTGCGCTTCCCTGGCATGAACGCACCAAAGACAGGATTGATATTGATGTAGCGGAAAAATTGCTTTCTGATGACCATTACGCCCTTGAAAAACCAAAGGAAAGAATACTGGAGTATCTGGCTGTTCAATCTCTTGTAAAAAAGATCAAGGGTCCTATCCTTTGTCTGACAGGTCCTCCAGGGGTTGGAAAAACCTCGCTTGCAAGGTCTGTGGCCAATGCCATAGGAAGAAATTTTGTCCGTCTTTCGCTTGGAGGTGTCAGAGATGAGGCCGAGATAAGAGGACACAGGCGAACCTATATTGGTGCAATGCCAGGAAAGATCATCCAGTCACTAAAAAAGGCCAGGACTGCAAACCCTGTTTTCTGTCTTGATGAGATAGACAAGATGAGTTCAGATTTCAGGGGAGATCCTGCCTCTGCGCTTTTGGAGGTGCTTGATCCAGAGCAGAATTTCTCATTCAATGATCATTATCTGGACATGGATTACGATTTGTCTGATATTCTTTTCATTACAACTGCAAATTCTTTGCACACCATCCCCCCTCCTCTTCTTGACAGGATGGAGGTTATACAGATAGCAGGCTATACAGAGGAGGAAAAGCTTGAGATTGCCAGGGGATTTCTGATCCCGAAGCAACTAAAGGCCAATGGCCTTAAAGATGAGCTGATGTTATTCAGCGACACCGCAATCCTTTCAGTAATCCGCATGTACACAAGGGAAGCGGGGGTACGAAATCTCGACAGAACCATTGCTTCTGTGTGCAGAAAGATAGCCAAGGAGGTTGCAAGGAATAAAAGCGAAAAAAATGCTTTTAGGATAAGCGCTGCGTCTCTTGAAAAATACCTTGGGCCTGCTAAGTATCAAGCTGATATCGTAGAGGAAAAAGACCTGATAGGCGTTGCTTCAGGGCTTGCATGGACTGAAACAGGTGGCTCTGTGCTGCATATAGAGGCAACCATGATGCCAGGAAAAGGCGCATTGATTATAACTGGCAAGCTTGGAGACGTGATGCAGGAATCTGTGCGGGCAGCAATGAGTTATGTGCGTTCAAGAGCCGGTGAGCTTGGCCTGCCATTGGATTTTTATCAAAATATAGATATTCATGTGCATGTGCCAGAAGGAGCGATACCAAAAGATGGGCCGTCTGCCGGCATCACCATTGCAACCGCTGTTGTGTCTGCCCTTTTGCGTATTCCAGTGAAGAAAAATGTAGCCATGACTGGAGAAATTACCTTGAGGGGTAGAGTATTGCCAATTGGCGGGCTTAAGGAGAAGTTGCTTGCAGCAAGACGAATCGGCATTGATACCGTATTAATCCCCCAAAAAAATGAAAAGGATCTCAAGGAGATACCAGCAAAACTTTTGCGCTCTATGGAAATTGCCCCCGTAGAGACTATGGATGAGGTCTTGACCAGAAGCCTTGCAATGGAAAGGCCTGATGAGCTTTTTGCCGGACAAAATATGCTAAACATACATGAGTGGTGTGCAAAAGCAGATTATACTCCATGTGAAATCCCTTCACATTAGAGATGTCCCAAAAATTGCCATTTCGCTCGCAAGCGTCAGCTTTCCTAACCCTATCTGGATAGTTACCCTTGAACGAACGTTTTATTTTTTTGAATTTACTATTAATAATTTTTCTCCATGCAATTGATTTAATCTTGCAAGCTAACGCAAGGTGTGGTATTTTTTAAAGTTGCGTTTATTTTGATTTAGCTAACTAACACAGGAAAGGGGTGAATTTTTTGTCTATAATTGTCCAGGTTGTCGATGATAATGTAGAAAAGGCGCTCAAAATACTTAAAAAGAAGATGCAGATGGACGGAATCCAGCGGGAAATCAAGAATCGCAGATTTTATGAAAAGCCCAGTGAGAGAAAACGCCGGAAGATGCAGGATGCGGAGAGACGTCGCAGAAAGGCGCGCAGACGCCGTCCTGAGTATTGATTTGACTTGTTCCGAGATATAAAAAAAGGCGGTAATCTACCGCCTTTTTTTTATGCAAAGTATTCGTTCTATCCCTGCCAGATCCTTTTCAAACCAAAACGCCATCTCATTGAATCTTGTGTGCAGTATTCCGGGTAATTTACCCGCCTGGCTAAAGCCTATTTCACACAAAAACAATCCATCAGGTGCAAGAAACTGCATAACTCCTGATATCAGATTGATTATATCTGCCAAACCATTTTGGGCGGAAAACAGGGCGGAGGCGGGTTCATATTTGAGAGTTTCCTGGGCCATCAACCCTTTTTCATGTGTAGAGATATATGGTGGGTTTGATACGATTATGTTGTATAATACGCTAGGGTTAACAGCCCCAAACCAGTCAGATACAAAAAAATGGCATCTATCAAGCACCCCGTGTCTGACTGCATTTTGTCGTGCTATGGTAATCGCTGCCGGAGAGATATCCGCAGCATACACAACAGCGCATGGCAGCTCCTGTGCAAGACTTACAGCGATATTGCCACTTCCAGTGCCCAGATCAAGTATCCGCTGACCCAAAAAATCATTGGATTTTGCATATTCAATGGCTTTTTCTACGATCAACTCTGTCTCTGGTCTTGGGATCAGGGTGTCTTTTGTAACGGCGAAATCCAGAGACCAGAATTCCCTGATGCCTGTGATGTATGAAATGGGTTCGTGAGACAGTCTGCGCCTGACTATCTGCAAAAACTGGAATTCCTGTTCACTGGTTACACTCTCTTTATTTTGCAGGATTAGCTCAGATCGCTTTCGGCTTAAGGCATGTGCAAGCAATATCTCTGCTTCAAGCCGTGGGTTGTCAATTTCCAGTTGTGCAAGTAGATTCGTTGCCTGGCGTAGTAATTGAGATATGATCAAGCTGTCATGAGTTAGCCCTGACCAGCCAGAGCCATAGCCTGATAATGAGACCTGAGTGTTTCGGATATCTCGTCGATATCTCCATCCATGATGCTTTCAAGCCTGTAGAGGGTAAGACCAATCCTGTGATCAGTCATCCTACCCTGGGGAAAATTATATGTTCGGATGCGTTCACTGCGGTCGCCACTTCCAACTATTGCCTTGCGTTCGGCTGAAAGTTGAGCGTCATGTTCCTGGCGTTTTGCATCCATAAACCTTGCAGTCAAGACTTTCATGGCTTTAGACTTATTTTTGTGCTGGGATCGTTCATCCTGACATTGCACTACAAGGCCTGTTGGCAGGTGTGTGATGCGCACAGCAGACTCTGTCTTGTTGACATGCTGACCACCAGCGCCGGATGCACGGTAAACGTCAATTTTTAATTCAGAAGGATCAATCTGGCATTCCACTTCATCTGCCTCTGGCATGACTGCCACAGTGATCGCCGATGTGTGAATTCTTCCTTGCGCCTCAGTTTCCGGCACACGCTGAACCCTATGGGTGCCCCCTTCATATTTTAAGCGGCTAAAAACCCTATCTCCTGAAATAAGACAGATGATTTCCTTGTAACCGCCTATGCCGGTGGGGCTCTCACTCAATACCTCCAGCTTCCAGCGTTTTCTTTCTGCAAAACGGCTGTACATCCTAAAGATATCAGCAGCAAAAAGCGCAGCTTCATCACCACCTGTTCCTGCCCTGATTTCAAGCACTACGTTCTTATCGTCATTTGGATCCTTTGGCAGAAGAAGCAGCTTGATGGCATTTTCAAGCCTTTCTTTGTTCTCTGTAAGTTTGGACATTTCAAGGCTGGCCATCTCGCGGATATCAGGATCAGAGTCCTGAATGAGTATTCTTGTTTCATCCGTCTGATTTTTGTTCTGCTTTAATTCTCTGAACTTGCTGACAATCTCTTCAAGATCAGAGTGCTCCTTGGCGATTTTCTGAAACTGTTCCCTGTCGCCGATTATTTCAGGATCGCCGAGCTCTTTTTCAAGTTCGATATATCTGTTTTCTATTTCCTGTAATCTGTCAAACATATTGCATCAAAATACTGTGTATGGATTGGTTTTTAGGATGGTGTCTGTGGTGTCTTGCAGGAGTATTGCTTCTCAAGCTCAAGGGCTCTATCAAGGGCAATAAGGGCAACTTCAACCTGGTCATCAGCAGGTTTTCTGGTTGTAAGCCTTTGCATCCACAGACCAGGCTGGATCAGGAGATACGCGAGGCCTTTTTTGTTAAGCCGGTCTTCTTTTCCTGCCCATCTGATAATCTCATAAGCTATACCTGCGATGGGAATTGTAAAAAATAATTTCAGGACGATTGCAGCGATAGTCATCAGCCACTTTGGTTCAATAGCTGGAAAAAAAGGCAGCGAAATAGAAAAAAATACTATGCTTACTGCCATCACAACCATGAGAAACGCAGTGCCGCAACGTGGATGAAGTGTGCCGAAGTTTTGTGCATTTTCAACCTTGAGTTCACATCCCCTTTCATAGGCGAAGATGCTTTTGTGTTCCGCTCCGTGGTACTCAAACACACGTTTTATCTCGGGAAGCCTGCTGATAAACAAAATATATCCAACAAACACCACAAGCTTTATCACACCATCCACAAAGTGAAACAGAAAAGAGTCAAGCCCTGCATCAAGCCCGAGAAAATCAAGCAAAAAGATGCTTGCTATATGTGGCATGGCCACAAAAAGTAGCATTGCCAAGGCAAAAGAAACAATCAGGATCAAAGTGTTAAGCCACCCTGACTGCTGCGCTTCTTTTCCTCTGTCTTCGTCTTCAAGAGCAACATCTGCTGAAAAATTAAGGGCCTGCATCCCGTTTATAAGGGCCTCTACCAGATTGACGGTGCCACGCAAAAAAGGGGCTTTAAGCCACTTAAGTCTTTCTGTAATCGAATGCCAAGGCTGTTCCTTTATGGCAATAGTTCCATCCGGGCGCCTGACAGCTACTGCCAAGGCTTTTGGAGTGCGCATCATTACACCCTCAAGCACTGCCTGGCCTCCAACGCTGAAGCTTGTCAGAAAAAGCAGTATGGTCCTGATTCGTGAGCTTGCGCTTATATGTCTGTCAATGAGCATTCAGTGTTATTTCTTCAATACGCCTGCATATTTTTTCTGGAAACGCTCTATTCTGCCTGCTGTGTCCACAAGCTTCTGCTTACCTGTGAAAAATGGGTGGCATGCAGAACATATCTCCACCCTGATCTCCTTTATAGTTGAACCGACCTCAAATTCATTTCCGCACGCGCACTTTGCTGTTACGATTTGATACTTTGGATGAATGCCTTCTTTCATTAAAATATAGCCTCCTGTATTAGACAAGTTGGAACCAGTAATAAAACCATTTTCAGACCTATTAGTCAAGATTTAGTAGTTATTTTTTATAGGAAGGTTCTAAAAATTAGAAAGTTTATTCAAGGGCAATACATTGGGAGGCTGAAAAACGCAGCTTTGTCTGTCAAGAAGGACAAAACTTGATGTTTTTTAAGCAAGGATGGATTGGAAAGCCTGTTGCGCAAAAAGGCTTCCCATATGTAACTATCCAGTATAATGCCAAAAACGAACGAAAACCACCGTACTGTAACTATT
>DYLC01000041.1 GCA_020722285.1 Desulfobulbus propionicus
CAGAAACATAATGCGCCCGCTCATATTTGCCCAAATTGAGTATTTCAAAGGCTCTTCCAAGTAACTTAACTTAACTTGTTGAAATTGCGTATTTTTGATTTTCACCGGCAATTGTGCAAAAATAGTCAAAAGTTACTTTATGATAAATCCCTGCCACGGGTGGGGTGAGTTGCTAATTTCTGGCACTTCACTTTACCAACTTACTCAGGAATTACAATCATCTATCCATACCGTTTTTATATTGCCTCCTTTTTTAACTGGGAGGTTCCAACTGCATATCCCTCAACTTTTGCCCCCAGTCCCCTGATCCCTCAAGGCTGAGCTCTCTCTGGTCTTCATCTATCCATCTGATCCTTATCTTCAAAACATTGAAGGATTGAAGCTCACTCATCATATTATCACTGAGATACTCAGACCACTCCACGATGGTTACGCCGCCAGAAAATGGCAGATAATCCGCAAGCCCTGTCTGCAACACATCTGCCCCCTCTCCAAGCCTGTAAAGGTCAATGTGGGCAAGCCTGATAGCACCGCCCTCATAAAGGTTCAGCAGGCTGAATGTGGGGCTTGATACCTGACGTGTGTCAATACCCAGCGCCTGGGCTATAAAACGGGTGAGAGTGGTCTTTCCAGCGCCTATGTCGCCGTAAAGCAAGACCATATCGTCAGGCCTCAGGCTTGATGCGATAAGAAAGGCAAATTTTCTGGTATCCTGAAGATTTTGCAATAAAAGGTTCAAGTTATGATCCTCTTTTTCAAAAGATGCACTGCAACCACAGTCATGCCAATGGAATAGAAAAGCAGGACTGCAATATGCCAAAAGACAGCCTCGTTCATTGGATTTCCATAGCAAAATGCCCTGGAAACCTCCGCAGCATGGGAAAGAGGAAAAAAACCAAAAAAAGAGGCAAGCCAAGGGTGCATATCCTTTATTGGAAACAGAATGCCGGAAAAAAGAAAAAGCGGGGTTATGAAAAGTGTCAGGAAATAGTGAAAAAACTCGTAGCTCCTTGCAACGGCAGTCACACTGACCCCCATTGCGGCAAAACACAACCCTTCAACAAAAAGCGCCGGCACAAGCGCAAGCTCTGTCCAGGAGAATGAAACGCCAAAAAATGGAAGACAGGCCAATACCACAAGACCTGCCATCAATCCCTTGGTCGCGCCCCATAAGATCTCTCCGATGGCCAGGTCCATGACCGATACAGGTGTCATGAGTATGCCAAGAAAGGTCTGCTGGGTGGTGAGCCTTGTGTATGAACCATAAGCCGTCTCAAATGCTGCGCTGTGCATTACAGTCGAGACCACAAGGCCAGGCGCAATAAACTCCAGATAGCTCATCCCTTCCACATCAGCAACCGACCTGCCAAGCCCGTAGCCCATTGCAGCCAGAAACAAAAAAGGTTCGCCAAGATTGCCTATCAGGCTTGCCTTTATGTGCTTTTGCCAGACGCGGGCATTTCTCAGCCAGACTTTGATAAAATACATGGTCATTCCACTAAGCTCTGGCCAGTAAGACGCAGAAAGAGGTCTTCAAGGCTGGCGGGTCGTTTCATGAAGATTTTGAAGGCGGTAAGGGCATGCTCCAGTTCCGGACATGGAACTTTTGTGAAAATAAGCAAGCGACTTGCACGCATCTCCACTGAGATGTCACAGCTTTCAAGTCTGCTTTTAAGGACAGAAAGCGCCTCAACATCATCGCTCACCTCATAGACCTCGCTGCCAACAACCTCCTGGATCAACTGAGCCACCTTGCCACTGACTATTTTTCGCCCTTTTTCCATTATCACAACGCGATCAGCAAGCTGCTGCACCTCTTCCATGTAGTGACTTGTAAGCAGCATCGTCATACCCTGAGCCTTCAGCTCACTTAGTCTCTGCCAGATCAGAAGTCTGGCCTGAGGGTCAAGTCCAATGGTAGGTTCATCCATGATCAAAAGCTCCGGATTGTTAATAAGGGCGCGGGCGATCAGAATCCTTCGCCTCTGGCCTCCTGAAAGCCTGGTTATCACATCGGTCTTGCGGTTTTTTAACTGAAAAAAATCAAGGAGTTCATCTGCCTTGACTGCTGCATCACCGTGTCTGATCCCGAAATATGAGGCATAGGTCAGCAGATTTTCATATACAGTCAGATCTGAATCCAGGTTATCCACCTGTGGAGTCACTCCGGTGCGACGTTTTATTGCAACCAGGTCTTGCCTGATATCTCTGTCAAAAACATGGATATGACCTGCTGTCGGTATCGTGAGACCAAGAAGCATGTTGATGGTGGTGGTTTTTCCAGCGCCATTCGGCCCGAGAAGCGCTACACACTCGCCTGCATCCACATGCAGATCAAGCCTGTCAACCACGACCGAATCACCAAACTGTTTGGTAACCTCTGTCAATGCCACCACATGAGATGCATTTATCATAGCCTGTCAACAATCATCCATCCAAGTATTTCCTCTGTTTTCTCATCCAGCTCTTTTGCATATTCTGATATGGAATAGGAGGCATTACAGCCCTTACACGTAAGGGAAACTCCCCTTCAACGCCTGCATATCTCAAGCAACCGCCCACACTTGCGGCACTTCAGACCTGTTGTAAGATCACGAGACCATCTCATGCGATATCCTTTGAAAAATTCCAGCATAAAAAATTTCAGAAAATTTTCACAGAATATAACAGAGACAAAATGTATAGAAAACAGTATTCTTCAGAAAACCGCCTGAAGGAAAACAACCAATGGACAAGACTGCTTTGGAAAAACTTGCTTTACTTTATGGCATTGAGCCATTTTACTGGGATATTTGGGGCAAGCAGCATTTTGCATCAGAAGAGACAGTTTTGGCGTTTTTAAGCTCCATGGGCCTCACGATTCAAAACTGGGATGACATAAATACGGAGATTGACAGACACCAGCGAAAAAACTGGCAAAATATCCTCCCTCCGGTAAAGGTGATACGAAGCGCAGATGAACGCAGCGTATTCAGGCTGCAATTTTCCATTAACATCCTGTCTTCCGACATCAATATCCCTTTAAGATGGGCATTGCAGAAGGAAGGCGGTGGCGTTGAGGAGGGCTATATCCTGCCTGCGAGCCTTGAAATAACCGCTGAACAGGAACTCGACGGGAAAAAAGTTTCAAGATGTCAAATCTGTCTTGATCTCATCTGTCCGTTTGGCTACCATCTTTTCCGGCTGTTTCATGCTGACAGCAAAGAGGAAATACCGGTTGCAGAGATGCAGTTGATAGCAGCCCCGAAAAGGTGCTTCACGCCTGCCTCATGGCAGGACAACGAACGTGTTTTTGGCCTTGCCATCCAGCTCTATGCTGTCAGGTCGTGCAGAAACTGGGGCATGGGAGACCTTACCGACCTTTTGACGCTTGTTGATGTGGCCTTTCAAAAGGGCGCTGACCTCATTGGCGTCAATCCATTAAACGCACTGTTTATGCAAAATCCCCTGCACAAAAGCCCTTACAGCCCTTCAAGCAGGTGTTTTTTTAACTGGATTTACATTGATGTAGAGGCGGTAGCCGATTTCAATGAACATGCTGAAGCGCAGCAATTAGTAAAAAACGCCGGATTTCAGGAAGAACTGGAAAAATTAAGGCAGGAAGGGCTTGTCAACTATCCTGGTGTTGCAAAGCTCAAAAAGCAGACGCTTCTCATGCTCTATGATGGTTTCAGAAAAAATCACCTGCAAAAAAACAGTAAGTATGCAGAGGAGTTTCAGGCATTTAGGGAAAAGAAAGGAAAAAGCCTTGAACAATTTGCCTTGTTTGAGGCCTTGAGCAGCCATTTTTACAATGAAAATCCCATGTGCTGGGGCTGGCCGGTCTGGCCAGAGGAATACCGGAGGCCATACTCAAAGGCAGTCATGGACTATGCGCAAGCCAATCAGGACAAGATTGTTTTTTTCATCTATCTACAGTGGCAGTTTGCAAGACAACTTGAAACAGTGACAAGAAGATGCAGAGAGCTTGGGATGGCCATCGGCATCTATGGCGACCTGCCTGTGGGGGTTGACAGCGCTGGCTTTGATGTATGGCAGGCACAAAACCTTTATGCAGATGGCGTGAAAATTGGCGCACCCCCTGATGATTTCAACCTTAAGGGACAGGACTGGGGGCTTGCTCCCTGGAGCCAGCGCCGGCTTTTTGAAAACGCCTACTCACAGTTTACAACCGTAATGCAGGCAAATATGAGCTGTTTCAAGGCATTGCGACTTGACCATGTCATGTCGCTTATGAGGCTTTTCTGGGTTCCACCGCAAAAGACACCCATGGACGGCGCCTATGTAAGATATAACTTTGATGACCTCCTTGGGATAGTTTGTCTTGAAAGTCAGAGGAATCAATGTGTCGTCATTGGCGAAGACCTTGGGACAGTGCCTGATGAGGTAAGGAGCGCACTTCAGGATGCAGGCGTTCTGTCATACAGGCTCTTTTACTTTGAAAAATACTGGCAGGGGGACTTAAGTTTTAAACAGCCTGAAGACTACCCTGAACAGGCTTTAGTGGCCGTGACCACCCATGATCTTGCCACTATTGCCAGCTTCTGGCATGAAAATGACATAAAAATCAGGATGGAACTCGATCTTTACCCAAACGAAGGACTCAGGGAAAAACAGATTGCATCAAGGGAGCAGGACAAAAACAATCTTGTCAGGTTAATCTTCCGGGAAGAAACGCCTGCTGAACTCTGCCTTCATGAGTTGTCTGCCAGACTGCACAAATACCTTGCGCGCGCTCCATCCAGGATTTTCATGATACAACTGGAAGATGTATGGCTTCAGGACAAACAGGTTAATCTTCCGGGAACAGTTGACGAATACCCCAACTGGCAGATCAAATTACCAAAAACAATCGAAACCATGCGAGATGACCCTGAAGTGAGCACATTTTTCGCAAAAATTGCATCAGAGCGCAAAAAGGAACAATAGCCCATGAACAGCACAGATTCTTTATTGACAGATTATGACCTGCATCTTCTTGGCCAGGGTACACACTACAGGATTTGGGAAAAACTTGGGGCACATGCAGGCGTCAAAAATGGCGAACAAGGCGTATGGTTTGCTGTCTGGGCGCCAAATGCTGAAGCGGTCTCCGTGGTTGGGGACTTCAATGGCTGGGATGAAAGCAAAAACAGACTCGCCTGCAGGGATGGTTCAGGGGTTTGGGAAACTTTTGTGGCAGGAGTAACAAACGGACTTTGTTACAAATTTGCGATTACATCCAGATATAATGATTACAAGGTTCAAAAAGCTGATCCTTACGCCTTTTATTTTGAAATACGCCCGAAGAGCGCTGCAATAATCTGGGATATAGACAACTATAACTGGCAGGATATGGAGTGGATGGCCACCAGAAAGCGGAAAAATGCCCATGACGCCCCAATCTCCATTTATGAGGCTCATCTTGGCTCATGGATGCGAAACGAAAAAAACGAATGGCTTACCTACAGAGAGCTTGCCGAGAAATTAGTCGCCTACGTCAAGGAAATGGGCTTCACCCATGTTGAGTTTCTGCCTGTGAGCGAACACCCGTTTGATGCATCATGGGGCTATCAGACCATCGGATACTTTGCGCCAACAAGCAGGTTCGGAACACCGCAGGACTTCATGTATCTGGTGGACAGGCTGCATCAGGACAACATCGGCGTCATTGTTGACTGGGTGCCGGCGCATTTTCCAAAGGACGGACACGGCCTCGGCTTTTTTGATGGCACGCATCTCTATGAGCATGAAGACCCCAGACAAGGTGAGCATCAGGACTGGGGAACGCTTATCTTCAACTTCGGAAGGCATGAGGTCAAGAACTTCCTCATCTCAAACGCCCTGTTCTGGCTTGAAAAATACCACATTGACGGGCTTAGGGTGGATGCGGTAGCCTCCATGCTCTATCTTGATTATTCACGTGATGAAGGGCAGTGGATCCCCAACGCCTATGGAGGCAGGGAAAATCTGGAGGCAATAGAGTTTCTGAAACACTTAAACAGCATAGTATATCAGGAACACCCTGACGTGATGATGATAGCAGAGGAGTCAACGGACTGGCCTATGGTCTCAAAGCCAGCATGGCTCGGGGGGCTTGGCTTTGGCTTCAAGTGGAACATGGGCTGGATGCACGACACGCTCCTTTACACCTCCAAGGATCCTGTACACAGAAAATACCACCACAATAACCTGACTTTCAGCCTGCTTTATGCCTTCCATGAAAACTTCATACTTCCGTTCTCCCATGACGAGGTGGTGCATGGAAAAGGCTCAATGCTTGGCAAGATGCCAGGAGATGATTGGCAGAAGTTTGCAAGCCTGCGCCTGCTTTATGGCTATATGTTTGCTCATCCAGGTAAAAAACTGCTTTTTATGGGAAGTGAGATTGGCCAGTGGGCTGAATGGAGCTACGACGCCTCGGTTGACTGGAGATTGCTTGAATATCCGGCGCATGCAGGCCTTAAGGCATGGGTAAGGGATCTGAACAGGACATTGGCTGCCAATCCATGCCTTTATGAAAATGACTATAACAGTCAAGGCTTTCAGTGGATTGACTGCCACGACAGCCAGCAAAGCGTTTTGAGCTTCATAAGACGGGGAAGCAGCCCATCGGATGTCATGGCGTGTGTGTTCAATTTTACGCCTGTGCCAAGGCAAAATTATGTCATAGGCGTGCCCTGTGATGGCCTGTGGAAAGAGGTCTTGAACAGCGACTCGAAATTTTACGAAGGCAACGGGCTTGGAAACAGCGGGGCTGTGATGGCCGGAGAGCAGGGGGCTTTTGGCTTTGTCAATTCCCTCTCCATCACGCTTCCACCCCTTGCCGCATTATTTTTCACACCATCACACCAGTGAAACAAAGATGTCCATGCAATTAAACTATATTCTTTTGCTTATAAGCATTGCCTTTATGGGGTTGTCTGCAACCTCTTTCATCTTATGGTTTCAGGAAAGAGACAATCAGAAATCCATGCCATGGGAATGGCTTTCCATTGCATCAGCCTTTCTAAGCGCCGAGAGATTGTGCGAAATCTTCTCGTTAGCATCTATCACCACCCCATCAGACGCCTGGCTCATTCTGTTGATTGTTCTTTCCTTTTTAGGCTATACAGCCCTCTTTGAGTTTTTCAGGGCAGGCCTTAAACGAACCTCTGAATTAAGACTGGGGAAATGGATTTATTTGCCTGTCATTTGCCTGACAATATACCTGGGACATTCATCTTTCAGCGATTTTCTCGCAGCCCTTCGTTACTGCTTCGGGGTTCCGACCGGTTTTCTGATTGGCGTCTTAGTCTGGCATATCTCCGGCAACTATCCTAAAACAAAACAAATCTTATTGAGATGCACATCTGTTACAGCCTGCCTGATGCCTCTTGTGCCAGGCTGGTTTGGGAAAAAGCCGGACTTCATCGCAAATTTCATGCCTGATGAGAGGGTTTTTACAGAAACTTTAGGATTTCCACCCCAATTGCTTTATGCGGCCGCCATTATCCTGATAACAGTTTCCGTTTGGTATGCCTTTGTAAAATCCTGTGCCCATGCAAAGGCAGACAGTCGCTGGAAAAAACATATTCTGCTCGGCAGTATTATCACAATCCTTGTCATCGGATGGCATGCCACACATCGTACAAGCGAATATATAGACCAATACATGCGCGACAGGCTGCTTTCTGTGGCAAAGATAATGGCAAAGGCTACCAATCCCTATGAAGTTAAGCAGTTGTTATTTTCGAAAGATGATGCTGATAATCCATATTATCTAAAACTACACGATTATATGTCAAGATATGCAAAATATGTAAACTATCGCAGTATATACACAGTAGCCATGAGAGATGGCGCAATCGTGTTCGGACCTGAAAGTCTGGATGCAAACGACCCTTACGCCTCGCCTCCTGGCACTGTTTACCAACAACCAACAGACGAACTCAAAAACGCTTTTACTGATCCTCACCCATTCACTGAAGGACCTTATACTGACGAATATGGAACTTTTATCAGCGCTTTCGCGCCTGTTTTTGATCCATATAATGATAATGCAATTCTGTTTGTAGGAGTGGATGTGGAATCTACAACATGGGCGATTGAAATAGCAAAAGAAAACATACTGATAGAAACATCAATTTTTGTCGTAATCTTATTGTTTATAATCGGCGATGTGATGGTTTACTACCGCACAAATTTTGCATCTAATATCAGATATAATTTCCTTGATAAAATTGAAGTCATAATCATAATACTATGCGGAGTTTTTATTACCGCATCAGTATCCGTCCAGCTTAAACGATATGATCGCCAGATAGAAAGAAGCATCATGTCAAATTTTGCTGATTTTTATGCGATTACCTTGAGCGAGATACTGTACTTTCAATCCGTCCGGAATGATGACGAAGCCGCCGATGAAAATATGCAGGCAAAATTGCTAAAAGCTGTCAAGCATGTCAGCAGCAATTCGACAACATGGACAATTATGCTCCATCATATCACACAAAATGGAGAAAAAATCCTTGCTGCATCTATTCAGAATAAAGACAACCAGGACATAAGTGAACACATGACGTTTATATATCCTATTTTTACATGGAACAACGTATATCACCTTACAGTCTCTCCAAAGTGGAGTCTCTCCAAAGACTACAATCTACACTGGATGGAAACAGTTGGAGCAGGGAGTCTGCTGACCTTTATCCTTGCATTATTGATGAACTTTTATGTAGATCGGCAACGCTATCTGCAGATAAAGATTGATGAAAACACTGCTGAAATAAGAGAGGCTTACGCTGATCTTGCTGAATATGCAGAGTCACTTAGACAATTTACTTTAGCAATAGAACAATCGCCTGCATCCATCGTAATAACCGACAAGAACGGCACCATTCAGTTTGTCAACGACGGCTTTTGTAAAACAACAGGCTACAGCAAGGCAGAAGCTGTCGGCGCCAATCCCCGTATATTGAAAAGCGGCAAAATCCCTGATTATGTTTATCGCGAGATGTGGCAGACCATTTCATCAGGCAATCAGTGGAGGGGGGAACTTATCAATATCACAAAAAGCGGGGATACTTACTGGGAAGACGTTATCATCTCGCCAATGTTAAATGAAAACAACGAAATAACAAATTACATTGCTGTCAAAACCAATATTACTGAAAAAAAACTGAATGAAGACGCCATGAGGCAACTAAACGACAACCTGATTAAAACAACGCAGAAAGCCCAGGAGCTGGCAATAAAAGCCGATGAGGCGAACAAGGCCAAAAGCTCATTTATTGCAAATATGAGCCATGAGATACGAACTCCGATGAACGCTATCATAGGCATGATTTATCTGCTTAAGCAGACTGAACTGTCGCCAATTCAAGTGAACTATGCAGACAAAATAACCGATGCCTCAAAAATCCTTTTAAATATTATTAATGAGATACTTGACCTATCAAAAATAGAAGCTGGCAAACTGTCGCTTGAAAAAACAAAGTTTAACCTGAAAAGCGCAATCGAAACCATTCACAACATCACTGCCTCTAAAGCATACGAAAAAAACCTTGACTTTTCTGTGGATCTAAATCGTGACTGCCCAGCCGATCTTATCGGAGACCCGCTTCGTCTGAATCAGATTCTGATCAATCTCATTGGAAACGCCATCAAATTCACTGATAAAGGAAGCGTTACAGTAGCTGTTCGATCTGAAAGGCAAAACGATCCCTCAAAAATCAAACTGTTTTTCACTATCAGCGACACAGGCATCGGGATGACAGATGATCAGGTAAAAAAACTCTTCCAGCCATTTACACAGGCGGAAGAGTCAACCACAAGACGTTTTGGCGGCACAGGTCTTGGGCTCTCCATCAGCAAGCGGCTTATAGAGTTGATGGGAGGCAGGATATGGGTTGAAAGCGAACCTGGCAAGGGAAGCGACTTTTACTTTGAGCTGCCATTTGATATCGCACATACTCAAGCCGGAGACAATCCCCCTGGAAGTGATTCCGCACAACCTGCCCAACCATCTTTCAACGACACAGACTCAGTAAAAGGCCTGAAGGTGCTGCTTGCAGAGGATATGCTGATAGATCAGCTTGTTGCTGTCAAGATCCTGCAAACAGCGGGAGTTCAGGTGACTATCGCTGAAAATGGCAAGGAGGCTGTTGAAAAAGCAAAATCAGGGGAATTCGATGCTATTTTCATGGATGTTCAGATGCCTGTTATGGATGGCCTTGAGGCAACAAGACAGATCCGTCAGACAGCGAATATCCAGGACATCCCCATCATTGCCATGACTGCCGCCGCCATGCTGTCGGATGTCAGAAAATGTCTTGATGCAGGGATGAACGATCACATTGCAAAACCTTTTGAGCCGCATGTGCTCTTTAACAAGTTGTTCAAATGGGCAGGCGCAGGCATGGCCGCCAGAAAAGATACAATGAAGTCTGAGGCAGACAACGGCGGCAGAGGGGAAACCGCACTTTCACAGAAGAAGACGTCCTCCTGTGAGTCCATGCTGAATGCCCTTTCCGCCCTGCTTGAAGCTATCAAGAGCAAGAAACCAAAGCTGTGCCAGACAGCATATATGGAATTAAGCGCCCTTGTATGGCCTGATGATACAAAACCGGATATTGCGCATATAAAAAAGCTGCTCGACACATACAAATACAACGAGGCGGCTGCGACAGCGACAAGAGTTTGTATTGATATTAAAAACCTACAGGTAAACTCTGCTTCCAATGAATTCTTGTAATCCCATGCATTTTCTGTTAATAACAGTCCTATAAAACAATGGAAAAATCACTTTCATCTGTTGAATTCTTGTAATCCTATGCATTTTCTGTTAATAACAGTCCTATAAAACAATGGAAAAATCACTTTCATCCGTATTGATTGTAGATGACACGCCGTTTAATATTGACGTGCTTTTAGGCGCATTGGACGCAGACTATGATATCATTGTCGCCACAGACGGACCGTCGGCCCTTGAAATCCTTCATGAAACCCTGCCTGATCTGATCCTTCTTGACGTCATGATGCCGGGCATGAATGGATTCGATGTGCTTGCAAGGCTGAAGGCTGACCCAAAGACTGCATCTATTCCTGTCATCATGATCACCGCCCTTGCAGACGCTGACAACAAGATCAAAGGACTTTCTCTCGGGGCGGTGGATTACATCTCCAAGCCTTTTAATGTGGAAGAGGTCAAGGTGCGGGTGAAAAATCACCTGAATCTGGTTATAGCCAGGAGGGAACTGGAAGAGCTGAACAGGGTACTGGAGGAAAAGGTGCGCTTGCGCACCCTGCACATCAAGCTTACCCAGGAGACAACCATTGAAACACTGAGCGCGCTGGCGGAGCATCGGGATCCTGAGACTGGAGCGCACATCAGAAGAACAAAAACCTACGTACTGACCCTGGCTGAGGCGCTGAAATCCCATGAAGAATACAAGCAGACTTTAACTGCTGATTATATCGAAAAATTAGTTATCTCAGCCCCGCTTCATGATGTTGGAAAGGTAGCCGTTCCTGACCATATACTCCTGAAACCAGGAAAACTCACTTTTGATGAGTTTGAGGTGATGAAGAAACACACTACAATAGGCTATGAAGCCCTGAAGGTGGCGGAACGGAGGCTTGGGCAGGACTCTTTTCTGAAGGTTGCGGCAGAGATAGCCTATACACATCATGAAAAGTGGAATGGCGCCGGTTATCCGCAGGGCCTGACAGGCAAAAATATACCTGTTTCAGGCAGGCTGATGGCGCTGGCGGATGTCTATGATGCCCTTGCTACAAAACGTCCATACAAACTACCTTTTCCCCATGAAAAGACTGTTGAAATCATCAAAGAAGGTCGTGGCAGTCATTTTGACCCGGAGATCGTGGACATATTTCTTGAACTGCATGAAGAGTTTCACAATATTGCCATGAAATATGTGGAAGACGATGAAAATGCCTTCCCATACATCAAAAAAGACGTCTGAAAAAGACCGGCGTGTTACTGTAGGGAAGTTCCCTTGTGCTGTGACATATCCGCCGCCAGCCATTTCACCAGTTCTCCAGCCGTTGTTTCGTATGGCTCGATCACGGTTTTCTCCTGCAGCTTTCTGACTATATCACAAGGGCGGCGCATCTAAGCGCCTGCCACAAGGCATCTGATTGACAACTGGGTCTAACCTATTTAATTTACATGATAATGTGTTGATTGTTGTCTATTAGCTCGGCGGAACATCCGATTTATTGTCAGTGATGTCTGCTCTGGCCTCTTAATGCAAGGCCGCTGAAAATCTTGACGAGCAGCCTGTCATCGAGTTTATCCTCTATCAGTTCCTCATATTGATCCTGGGGTTGCTCAGTTATTTTTCCGGATTGTGAAGAAGCAGCGGAAAGGTTTCGCAGAAGGGCCTTGCAAGGGCAGTCTGAAAGGATATGATCCCTTGTTTCTCCTGTTCGCTGTCTGATCCAGCGATCGCATTCGTCATGTGTGCCGATAAACCTGAGATAAAGTCTTGTCTGCTCTCTGGCGCAGACAAGCCTGTATCCGTTTCCGAGGTCGAACTTCAGGCAGTTTTTAAGCCTTGCCTCACCGTATTTTGTCAATTTTCCCGCGCCTTCAAGTATGCCGCTTTTCTGGATGTTTGCTGTCAGTGTCTGCGCCTTTCTGGCAGCGGCAGAGGCAGCGCCTCCTGAATACAGAAGCATCTCAATGCGCTTGTCAAAATCATAATCCCGGCAGATATATTCTATCATGATGATGAGTTGTCCCTTAAAAATTGTGTAAAATCAATAGATGCAGGGCATTGCACCCCTTTTATGACGGTTACGATATAAAATCTGCGTCTGAAGTCAATACCACTGATCTTTGCTGAGCACAAAAGGCCCATGTTCATGTCGTCCTGCACTGCCCTCAAAGATACTATGGCAAGGCCTGCCCCTGCCTTGACAGCCTGGCACAGCGCCTCTGTGCTTCCGATTTCAGCCACTACATTCAGCGCATCAAAGCCATTGTAGCCGGCGGTTACAATGGCATTTTCAGCCATGAACCTGCTGCCAGAACCAGTCTCTCTGATGATAAACGCCTCCTGCTGGAGTTCGCTGAAGTCTATTTCCTCTGCCTTGCAGAACCTGTGGCCTGGAGGGCAGATTAATGTCATGGAGTCTTCAAAACATGGTTCGCACAAAAGCTCATCCTCTGAGGCCGGGGCTCCGATGACCCCGATGTCGAGTTCCCTTTCGAGCACCATCTTTTTGATCCTGGATGTATCGCTGATCTTAAGATGTATTTTAACCTCTGGCCTGGCCTGCTTGAACCTGCCGATGAGTCTCGGCAGTATGTAATTGCCGGGGATGTTGCTTCCGCCTATTTTCAATAGGCCTTTCTGGCCGCCTGCAAAGGCTGCCATTGCCTTTCTGGCCTCTTCAAGTTCATTCAGCAGGCTTTTTGCATAAGGGTAAAGAAACTCCCCTGCCTTTGTCGGGATAACTGCCTTGGATGTCCTCTCAAAGAGCGCAATGCCGAAACTTTCCTCAAGCGCCCTGATATGGCCGCTGACGGTAGGTTGTGTAAGATAGACCTTCTGAGCTGCTTCACTGAAGCTTTTTCTCTCAAATACGGCCTTGAATATCTTGAGCTGGTGAATGTCCAATGTTTTTTCCTGATCCTGCAAAAGCAGGGTGTGTAATATTTTGATTTTTAGAACTTATCTTACGGGCAATTTTTGGAGCCACCCTATGGATGGTCTGCATATCTGATTACCCCTTTATCAGTCAGCAGGCTGCGCAAACATTGCCGCATAAAGCCCATTGATCCTTGAGATTCCTTTAATTTGAATGTCCTCTGAACGATGTGATTTTTTTTGGGTCATATTTGGGGCAATGATCCTTTTGATGCCAAGGCGTTTTGCCTCTGCTATCCTCAAGTCAGGCCTTGCTATGGAGCGCACCTCGCCAGAAAGCCCTGCTTCTCCAAACATGGCTGTGTCAAACGCAATGGTCTGATTCTTCAGGCTTGAAAGCAGCGCTGCTATGACCGCAACATCCGCCGCAGTTTCAGAGAGCTTTAACCCGCCTGAAACATTGATGAACACATCGTTTTCATAAAAAAAGATGCCAAGATGCTTTTCTATCACGGCAAGCAGCATGGCAAGACGGTTGGGGTCAAAGCCTGTGGATGTCCTTCTCGGATTTGCAAGAAAGGAACGGGTGACAAGGGCTTGAATTTCAACAAGGATTGGTCTTGACCCTTCAAGTGATGGAAAAATCACAGAACCTGGCACGGGCCGTTGCCTGTCATGGAGAAAAAACTCAGACGGATTCGCCACATCCTTGAGGCCATCGCCTGCCATTTCAAAAAGTCCTATCTCATGTGTAGGGCCAAAACGGTTTTTTATGGTGCGGAGGATCCTGTAGGTATATGAACTATCCCCCTCAAAATACAGCACAGTGTCCACTAAGTGTTCAAGAACTCTTGGGCCTGCGATTGCCCCGTCCTTTGTGACGTGGCCTATCAGAAACATGGTTATGCCCTTTGTTTTTGCAAGTTTTACAAGCCGTGATGCGGTTTCCCTTACCTGCGAGACCGTGCCAGGGGCGCCGGAAAGCTCCGGGCAGCAGATGGTCTGGATGGAGTCAATTGCAAGAAATTCGGCCTTGCACTGAGTTATTGAAGCCTCTATGGCGTTGTAGTCAGTTTCGCTCAGTATCAGGATATTGTTGTTTTTTATGCCAAGCCTCTGAGCTCTCATGGCAACTTGTTCAGGGGACTCTTCCCCGCTTATATAAAGGGCTTTGTTCTCGTTGGAGGCTATTTTTGCAAGGACCTGCAAAAGAGCTGTTGATTTGCCGATGCCAGGCTCTCCTCCTATGAGTATCACGGCATCTTTCACAAGCCCGCCTCCGAGTACCCTGTCAATCTCCGGGCTTCCTGTCAACTGGCGTTGCTGTTTAGTATCAGGCACAATCTCATCCAGCTTCCGTGGCATGGACTCAGCAGCTTTCCTCTCAACCCTTTTATCCACTGAGGCCTTAAGCTCCTCCAGCATGCTGTGCCATGCCCCGCAGTCAGGACATTGGCCCAACCACTTTGGAAAGATTGAGCCGCATTGTTGGCAGGTGAATACGCTTTTGGTTTTCATCCTCGAAGTTTTCTCTTGTCCCCCACCCTTATCGTAAAACGCTGGTTGTCTAAATATTCCAGAAGCGGGATCATGTATTTTCTTGAAATACCTGGCAAAAGCTCCCTGAATTCGTTGATTCCAATCTCATCATGCGTCTTAAAATAGCTGACAAGCCTATCCTTTACATATCTTATAGTCTCACTGTGATAATAGAGTTCGTCTTTGAGGTGGATAAGTCTGCCCTGCCTGACCAAAAGCTCCCAGATGGGTTTGGTCTTGTCTTTAGCAATGCCAGCCTGATCGTTTGCCTCTTCTTTTGTCGGCGCTAACATGCCTGCTTTTTTATAGATTTCGTCCAGCTTGTCCATTGTTTTGCCTTGATCATCTTCAAGGACGCTCTGATGAGAGGCAAGCCTTATGAGTTCCTTGTCCTGGACTATTTTGCTGCCTGAGATCAACTCACCAATCAGTTTGGCAAAACATTTTGGATCATCCTTTACAGGAAACAGTCTGCTTTTAAGCTCTTCCTTTGACAGACCAGGTGAGATCGGATTATTGGCGTGGTATGCAGAAAGGATGTCTGTCAACTGGGTCTGGAGTTTATTATAGATGTCTGCATGCAGAAAGCGAGGGTTATCACCCTGCTCGATTGCCATGATCTTTTTGCCGCCTCTGAGTTTCTCCAGTTCCTTTTCAAAGGTTTTTCCAAAAACACCTGTTCTTATCATTAGCTCTTTTGCCAGGAGTCCGCGCTTGTCAGCCTTCTGCAGATGATATTCGATTTTTTCCGCAATTGTTCCCTTAGCAAGCACTTCAATCTCCCGCCACATTTGCGGCGAGCTTTTTTTACGTTTTCTTGGCAGTGGATTCAGTATAACGCCGCCGCCTGTGGTGAATACAGGTGAATAGTTGCGGATGACAAAGTGATCGCCCGGCAGGACAGCACAGGGTTTTTCAAGTTTGATCTGGGCAAAGACAGTTTCTCCAGGCTCGATCTCGTCTGTCCGGAAAAAAACCCTTCCCATAATTTCGGCAGTGCCTGTGTGAAAGCGGACAGGGCTTTTATCCTTGAGGCGCTTGTCATTGGAAGAAGAGTAAGTCAGGTGGAGGTCAAGCAAAAGGCTTTGCCTAAGACCGTTCGGTGTGGACACAACATCTCCGCGCTCAATCTCTTCACGTTCGATCCCCTGGAGATTCAAAGCGGTTCTGACACCTGGCCCTGTTTCGGCAGCGGCAGTTGAATGCGTTTGTATCCCTCTGATTTTACATGTTTTACCTGACGGATACACCATGGCCTCATCGCCAAGCCTGATGCTTCCGGAGATGGCTGAGCCAGTGACAACCGTTCCAAACCCCTTTACCGTAAAAACGCGGTCAACAGGCAGACGGTATGGGCCTGAAAGTGTTTTGTGCGGAAGGTTTGCTGCAATTTTCTGGAGTGTCTGAAGAAGCTCAGGTATTCCTTCTCCGGTTGTTGATGAGACAGCCACCACAGGCGCATCCGCCAGGAAACTGTTTTTGACAAAATCCATCACATCGGCTTGGACTAATTCAAGCCAGTCCGGCTCGACCATGTCTTTTTTGGTGAGGACGATGATTCCTTTCTGGATGCCCAGAAACTGACAGATCTCCAGATGTTCCTTTGTCTGTGGCATGACGCCCTCGTCCGCTGCAATAACAAGCGCAAGAATATCTATGCCCGTCGCCCCTGCCACCATGTTTTTCACAAAACGTTCGTGTCCAGGCACATCCACCACCCCGATTCTCTGGCCATTGGGCAGGTCAAGATGGGCGAAACCGAGTTCAATGGTTATCCCGCGCTCTTTTTCCTCTTTAAGCCTGTCTGTGTCAATGCCTGTCAGCGCCCGCACAAGGGTGGTTTTGCCGTGGTCAATGTGGCCTGCTGTTCCAAGGATTATGGTTTTGGTCTGCATGTGTTAACAATCCTTAAACAATGAATGATGACGTTGTAACAAAATTAGAAACGTTTAATGCTTCAAAATGGTTTTATTCCTTCATTTAGCATTCAACATTTAGCATTTTATTTGTATGTGAGCATTCTCAGCCGACAAACAACACAGCCATCGGGCAAAATCGCAATTTCTGGAACTTCCCATACGATGGTCTTTTACCACTTTTGCCATGTATGGGCAATTCTGGAATTGTCAGGGAAAAGGTCTGGCTTGCACGCCTATGCCGGGTTTGTTAGATTGGTTGTAACTATCCAGCAGCACCCCATCTGCTGTGTCATCGGCCTGCTCATGTGCAG
>DYLC01000042.1 GCA_020722285.1 Desulfobulbus propionicus
TCAGTCCGAAAAGCCCTTTGGGTATCCATGAGAACCGCGCCGCTCGTCTAAGTTTCTCGATTTGTTGGTCTGGTGACATACCCATTGATAGAGGCCTAACGTTTGAGTTCAGGGGCCGGCGGAGGGCGCAGCCCGGAGCGAACCGGCAAGCGCAGCTTTCCGGCGGTCCCCTGGAACGATGGGTTGGGCCTCGGGCGACCAACCATGACCGATGCGCTCCTCCCACTTCTCTTTGAAGCTCTCTTGGTCGTAGCTCTTGGGCTGGAGCCAGAATGAGACTCGGCCTTTCTTTTCGCCACAGTGGGCGAGTTTTTTCACTTCCTCAGGCAGGAGGATGAAAGCGGAAGGGGCAGGCGAAGTGACTTTGTTCACGATGACCCAGAAGTCGCCCATGACTTTCTCAAGGGACGTGCCGAGCGGAACGGGGTTGCGCTTGCTCAGTGCCTTGACTTGGATAGCGAGCTTCCGAGTTGCATCTTGGCTGTAAGCGATAATGTCGACGCCACGCGCGTTACGGGCGGTGGGCATGACATTCCACCCCAGCAGAGAGAGGTGGTAGCAAGTGTAGTAGAGGCCGGCATTGCCGGTGAGCTGTGGATCAAGCGTCATGTGAAGATGCCCAACAGTTAATTAGACAGAATCGCCTTGCGTGCAAATTCTGCCTATTGATTCATTTGTTTCTGTGTATTACTTTTGTGGGAAACTTTTTACGACCGATAGGTCGCAAGTAAAAAATCATTTATTTTTTTGAGATTACATGATGCGGCAGGCAAGTGCAAGTTTTTCGAAAAATGTTGAGATTTTTTGGGGTAACCCAAGTTCAGAGTCTTGGGTTAACGAAATCACTATCTCACCCTCCAGACATGCACCACAGGCTTTGCGCCATCCGCCATGTTTTCAAGTATAAATAAAAGATCGTGTGCCCTGTCATAGGCCACGTCGCTTATCCTGTCAAGACGCTGATTTCCTGTGCCATAACCAATCGTCTCAGAGCTGTCAGGCAAATACAGGTAATCATCAATATCCATTACTGCGTAGGGCTGTGGTTCATAAGGCTGCGTTTGCCCTGTTGCAACACTGGCCAGGTCATCAGGCGAATACAACAATATCTGCGCATCAAATCTTGTGGACCACCATCCTTTTTCACTTGTATGGGTGCATTCCTTCCTGTCTGAATCCGGGCAGGGTGTTCCATCAGACAGCCTGCAAAGCCACGCTTCAGATGCCTGCGCAGAATCTACACATGGTAAATCAGGGCCTTCTGCATTTACATATCCATACCAATACTTGGTGCCGTTACTCTTGGTGCCAGCAAAAAGAACTCCTGTTTTACCTGTTGAAGAGGTTATCCACGCCCCGCCATGCCACTCATCAGGGGCCTGATAATTGTTCAAACACCGTTCGATATCCGATGTGACAGTGGAGGCTGCATACTGCAACAGTACAGTTTCACTCAACCTTGTTCCAGCCTGATAAGGATTCCCGTTATTATCCCAGGGCTTATAGGCAAACAAGGCAGGCCCCATGCCTGAAAGGCCTCCAGATCGGGAACGTCCAGTAGCCAATACCCTGCCTCCTGTATTGGTATCAGCCCATGTTTGAGGAATTGCAAATATATACTCATTTACGCTGTATAAAGTCTGATTGCCGATGTACCAGGCGCCTTTGGTGTCTGGCGTAGAAAGATCGATGTCAAACCATGCATGTGTCGGCATCTGTTGTTCAGGTGTCATGTGAAAGTGCTGCCCGAAAGATAGATGTATCTTTGGCCCTGTGACCGGATGATTGAGATATTCCATGCCCATCCTGGGTATCTCATCGTAAGCAGCAAAAAGACCGCCGGTTACATCCTTGAAACCCTGGACAAACTGGGCATAGTTAAGTGCTCCCAAATCTTTTGAATTTACAGGAACAGGGATTGTAACTTCTGCCACCTGATTGCCGTCTGGAAGTTCGCCATACGGCATTCTTTCATGTCCTGAAATAAAAAGAGAGCCGTGATAGCCATCATCTATTTCGTCACCGCCATCAGTTGGGTCGCCGTCCGGATAATAGGTCATTGCATTGCCGCCATACTCAAATGTCAGCGGCCTTTCACCGCCGTCAGGGAGCCTGAATGCCCCAAGATACTGAAAATCAGCGGGTTGTAAACTTGACTGCCCAGGTGTCTGAGATGCAGGCAGGACTTCCACGCCTACGCTGTCGTAAGCAAGACTGTCCATATCCAGACTGCCGTTCATATTCATATCAACCCCGAAATAAAAAGTGTATGAGCCGGCGCGCATATCCGACAGAGCAGGGACCTGGTATGATGGAAGTGTAATAAGCGGATATTTCAGGGATACTGAAAAACCTTTCTGCCATGCCAACGTTCCTCCAGACACATCAAAAAATATCAGGCCATCAGGAGTGGATGCCACAAGCCACCAGTCGCCTGACACCCCTGCATGACACACAGGGTCAAGAGATATGGTTATTGCAAGAGGGTCTCCTTCGCTTATCGAAATGCGAGCATCTGAACCATTGGCCTTGATATCCGCCACAGGGCTCATAGTACATAGCGCAGGGGCTTGAGCCTTCCACTGATTATAAAAATAATTCAGCAAAGGGATAAATTCCTGGGTTGCCTTCCGGTTGCCTGCCTGGGTCGGATGGCTGTCATCCGAGGCAGTAGGATAGGCGGAGATGTTTGAGGTCAGGGTTTGAACATGCTCTACAGCCCCGTTCCACCACCTGTGATGGTTACCTCCTGAAAGACCAGCGTCATTTACATTGGAGCTGCCTCCGTTGCTGGTCAAAACATTGTAAAAATCAAAAACCGCTACATTTTTATACGGATAACCTGCAAGCCATTCATTTATCAGCCAGTTATTGAAGGCCCTGGCGTTTGCAGCATAACCAGATGAAGTTTCCGACGATGAGAGAGGAGGCGCGGTGATAGCCACAAAAAGTTTATCCTGTCTCGTGGCAAAATAATTTAACAAATCAATATAAATCCCCTTCGCATTTTCGACAGTCATGTATTCAGATGAAGCATCCTGACCTCTGAGCGGATTGTCACCACTTGTTGGAGGATTGCCGGAGTTTCCGCCAAGATTGGAATTCGGGAAACAGGACTTGAACATGACCACAATGTTTTCACCGCCAGGATCTGATGAAAGCCGTGAGTAAGACGAAGATTGCGAACTTTCAGCATACAAAGCCGATAGATATGTGGAGCTGGATGGGCCATTGAACCACTCATACCAGTTACCAATATCCGTTCTGTCGCCTATGCTGTCAGGACCCCAGCCATAATAGGTGTCGCTGACAAAATAGTTATTTTGCATGAGGACACTTCCAAGCCCGCCATTTTCATCCGAAAGCCAGTTTTCTCCTGTAGAATGGTGAATAAAGATCAATTTAACTTGTGATGCAGGTGGCGACGTGTCAGACCCCATAGCGATTACTTGCGATAAAAGAATGAACAATAACGCACACCCTATGGCCAAGCGGATTGTTTTTTTTACATCCTTCATTTGTTCTCCTCCATCGTGATCATATTCTCAACGCAAATAGGCGGACACAAAGGTCCGCCTACAACTAGCCAATTTAAAAAGTTATAATTTTGTCGCTTTCCACAATCAAGCGGTAAAGATCAATCTGCTTTCCCCTCTTATGATATCCGTCCCCCACACCGTGGAAGTCAAGACACTTGCCTCAGGCCAGCAACTCTCCTTCAGAAAGGGTGAACAATTTCGCAAGGTCATTCATGGGATACTTTTCCGATGCCAGTGCCATATAATCCACAGACGGACCATTCAGAAACATGGTGACATCATCACCCTGTTCAAGCATCAGATTCCCTATCCTGAATGCGTTCCACAATATTTCAGGATTATCACTGCAAGCTATCAATGTCATTCTCACTGCGCCATTTCTCCTTTTATAAAAATATGCGGATTCGAGCAACTTTTATATTCATCAATAAAAAAAAGAGGCAGGATAATGCTCAACATGTCCTGCCTCTTTTTGTCATAAGCGACAGATGCTAATTACGCCACATCCACTCGCCCTTCAGCTCAAGCTTTTTCTCCTCGCTGAAAAACACAACTTCATTGCCATCCTTTTCGCCAAACGGGATGTAGATCATCTTCACATCCACCATAATCTCATCCTTGACAAGTTCTCTGGTCTTTTTGCCGTCTTTTTCTACGTCCTTGTATGGGAATGGAATCTCAAAGGTCTCATGTACCTTGCGCATTGGAGGCAGGCTTGTCTCCCTCAATAGCCCGCTCTTCTCATAAGGTCCGCGTCCCATCTCCTCTCCCTTGCCCATACGGCTAGGATATGGCATGTAAATCTTTTCCTCTTTGAATATCTCTTTTCCATCGTTTGTCTTTGCGGTCACTTCCAGGACCATCCTGTTAGGTGTAGGTCAGCCATCAGGCACGACGTGACCTGTCTTGTTCATGATCTCAACATTGACTACGCCAAGAGGCAACACACCGTCCGCCTTGTTTTTACGCCAGTAAAGCGCCCTGCCGTCCACCTCAACATCCATAGACATCTTGCGCATCTTTTCACTTCTGTAAGCCTGCATGTCATGCCCAAGTCCTGATTTCTTCATGTGACAATCCTGACAGGTTTCATGTCCGCCCTCAGGCACATAGGCATAAAGATAGCTTCCGTAAAGTGTTGCACACTGGGAAGGATGCTCAAGCTCGAAGTTAGGTCCAAGACCATGGCACTGACCGCAGAAGATGGACTCTTTAAGCGCTGGCGCCTTGCCCATTTTATTAAATTTGGCGTCGTCATGAGCGCCTGTCTTGGATGTGCTGTAAATGGTGTCTGACTGAGGAAAACCATCAGCCCACTTGTGAATGATAGCCTTTTGATTGTGGCAGACAGTGCAACCTATATTCAAGCTTGTAATCTTTCCCTCCAAATCCTTGAGCTTGGCAGTATCTTCCTCTTTTTGCCATGCCCTGATAGTGGAGACGATCTCCTTTGCCACGTCATCTGTTGCATCTTCAAGCTGAGGCAGGTGACATTTGGCGCAGATCATGAGGTGTTTTACCTGTAGATCCTTGTCCTCTTTAACTCCGGAATAAGGAAAATTTTTAACACCCTTATCAATGGCAGTCAGAATGGTTGGAGCTGTGCGGGGCGTGCCGAGTATGGACTTGGCATGGAGAGAATTCTGCCACTGATCATAAACATCAGGATGGCATTCCTTGCATGAGCTGGAATCGTACATTGAAGCCAACTCCGCTATAGTCTTTGCTTTAGCAGGCTGATTTGCTTCATTTATGGCAGCATAAACTGGAACTGCAAATGCGCCTGCGATGCATGCGCTTGCAAGCAGGCACCGCAATCCCTTAAAACCTTTTGCCATAAAAAAAACTCCTATAAATATAGTGACGTCACAAGACTTATCTTGCGTCCTATTTATACAAATAAGCTATGAGGTCTCAATGGTCAATAGAAAAAAGCTATCAATTAAAGACGTTTAAGTCTTACGCTCATAGAATTAGCGTGGGCTCCAAGCCCTTCTGTCTCAGCAAGCTGAATCACATCTTCTCCAAGCCCTTTAAGCGCCTCCTTTGAACAACAGAGCAGATTGGAGTGTTTCATAAAGGTCTCCACGCCAAGGCTTGAAGAAAAGCGGGCAGTCCCCATTGTGGGGAGCACATGATTCGGGCCTGCAGCATAGTCTGCCACTGCCTCAGGGGTGAAGCTGCCCAGAAAGATTGAACCGGCATGTTTTATCTTTGGCAAAAGTCCCCACGGCTCAGAAACCATCAACTCCAGGTGCTCAGGACCTAACTGATTAGAGATGTCAGCAGCCTGCTCAAGACTTTCCACAACCAGCAACATGCCCCTCTCGTTAATGGATTGTCTGGCAATTTCCGATCGCCCAAGTCTTTCAACCTGCAAGGCAAGCTCGACGGCAACCTTTTCTGCAAGTTCATGCGAGGTGGCAAGAAGAACAGATGAAGCCATTACGTCATGCTCGGCCTGTCCAAGAAGATCAGCAGCCACAAAGGCAGGGTCAGCACTTTCATCAGCGATGATCAGTATCTCACTTGGCCCTGCTATCATGTCTATGCCAACCTGACCAGCTACCATCTTCTTGGCTATAGTTACATAGATATTTCCTGGCCCCACAATCACATCAACCGGTTTTATCGTTTCAGTTCCATAAGCCAGGGCAGCCACAGCCCATGCGCTTCCCATCTTTACGATGTCAGTAACTCCGGACTCACTTGCAGCCACAAGCAAGGCGGGGTGAACAGAGTTATTCTTTCTGGGCGGAGTCGCCATGACAATCCGGCTGACACCGGCAATTCGTGCTGGCACGGCGCACATCATTACAGTGGATACGAGAGGGGTCTCGCCTCCTGAACCGCCAGGGACGTAAATGCCTGCTGCATCCACAGCAGTCACAAGACGGCCTAACACCATCCCATCTTCCTTGGTAAACATCCAGGAGCTGGGCTTTTGCCTCTCGTGAAAGGCATGAATATTTGCAATAGCCCGCCTTAATGTCTCCAAAAATGATGTATCTATCGCCTGATAGGCTGCTCTAATCTCACTTTCTGTGACCACAAGTTCACTCAGGTCAAACTCAGGTGCATCAAAACGCCTATTGTACTCCAGCACAGCCTTGTCACCTTTTGTCTGTACATCAGAAAGAATTTTTTTGACCTGCTCCTCAATTAAGACATGAGATGCAGCCCTACTGCCACGCAACATTGCAAGTCTTTTCTGTCCTTCGGCATCCCTTAAAAAATATGGTTGCAACACAGAAACCTCCTTAAAAAAATATGGCGCTTTTAAAAAGCGCCATAAAAATATCAATATGTTAATCTAAATTGAGCTTCCAAAAAAATCAGCCTATTCAATAGAAAATGCGATAAATCTTCTCATATTGCCTTGCCGTATCTTGAAAAGTACTGACTTGCTCTCCTTGGAAAGGGCTATTGCATCAGCCGCTTCCGCGATATTTCTCACTGGCTTTTGGTTGATTTCCTCGATCAAATCACCTGGTCTGATACCTGTGCCACTTGCAGGGCTGTCTGGCTCTATGTCGGTAACCACGACACCCTTGGCGTTTTTGTAACCAAGCTGGTCGGCGATCTCTTTTGTAACATCCTGAATGGTTATTCCGACCTTCTTGAACAAGGCAGGGCTGTCAGCCTTTGCCATCAGTTCCTTAGAAAGCTCACCCACCTTAACAGTGACGGGAATACGCTTACCATCCCTGTACAGGAGAAATGACAGTTCATGGCCAGGCGGCGTCATGGAGACCTTGTTTCTAAGTTCAGCCACATCCGTCACAGAAGCCCCATTCATCTCAAGCACAATATCGCCTTCCTTAAAGCCTGCTTTCTCAGCTGGAGAATCCTTGGACACATCAGCAACAATTACCCCCTTGACATCTGATTTCAGCCTAAAGGACTTGGCAAGCTCCGCATCCATGTCCTGAATTATCACACCGAGCCAGCCCCTTGTCACCTTGCCCGCAGAAATCAACTGATCCTTGACAGACTTGGCCATGTTTATCGGAATAGCAAATCCGATCCCCATGTAGCCGCCGCTTCTCGAAAAGATAGCGGTGTTCATGCCGACAACTTCGCCATTCAGATTAAGAAGAGGCCCGCCGGAGTTGCCTGGGTTTATAGCAGCATCAGTCTGGATAAAATCCTCGTAATCATTGATGCCCATATGGCTCCGGCCTTTGGCGCTCACAACCCCCACAGTGACTGTGCTCTGAAGCCCAAACGGGTTGCCCACAGCAATAGCCCATTCTCCCACCTGAAGACGATCCGAGTCTCCAAGCTTAAGGGTATGCAGTCCTTTCGTATCCACCTTTACAACCGCTACGTCAGACTGCTCATCCTTGCCAACGACCTTAGCCTCCATCTCCTTATCATTAGAAAACTTGATAATGATTTTGTCAGCTCCATCTACGACATGGTTATTTGTCAGGATATAACCATCAGGGCTGATGACAAAACCTGATCCCATGCCGGACTGTTTGCGTTTTTGCGGATTTTTTTTGTTATCAGGTCTTAAATGAGGGCCAAAAAACTTCTCCATGAAAGGATCATTAAAAAAATCAAATGGCGCCCCCTGAAAAGGAAACTGCAATATATTGTCTGACTGGCTAGATTTCTCAACCCTCACAGACACAACGCCAGGCGTAACCTCCTTGGCGATAGAAGCGAAGGCATTGCTCATCTTCTGAAGCATTACAATATCGCTGCCTGCAACTGGCTGATCTCCGATGGAAAACCCCCAGGAAGAAGCACAACCTATCCCTGTAGATAACATCACAGCCGCACAAAAAGTTGAGATCAACTTGACTCTTTTTTTCATTTCATTCTCCTTCTGAACAAAAAATCTTACTTTTAACTGCCTGCAAGGGATGAAAACTCCTCTGCAGTCATCACCTCCTGCTCAAGGAGTTTTTCCGTAATCATCGTCAGCTTATCCTTCTGCGCACTCAGGATACCCTCTGCACGCTTCATCTGAATATGCAGAATAGAACGAACTTCCTTGTCAATCTCAGCAGAGAGCTCAGGTCCTACCTCATCCATGCCGGAAGGAAAAAGTGCATTTTTCAAAAAGGGATTCGTTTCCCGCGAAAGAGCAATAGGCCCGATGGCATCGCTCATTCCGAAACGACACACCATGCTTCTGGCCATTTCTGTCGCTACTTCAAGGTCATTTTGAGCGCCAGAGCTTACCTCGTCAAACGCCACTATTTCTGCAGCCCTGCCGCCAAGGCCCATGCAAATCTTGTCCTCAAGCTCGCTTTTTGTGAGCAAGAACTGCTCTTCTTCAGGCAGATGAAGGGTATAGCCCAGTGCGCCTCTGCCCCTTGGTATGATCGAAACCTTGGCAACACGAGGGGCATTAGGGCAATTAAATGCCACAAGTGCATGACCTGCCTCGTGATAGGCAACGCGCTTTCTTTCCTTGTCGCCAATTCGACGGCTCTTTCTCTCAGGACCTGCCATCACCTTTTCAACAGCATCTTCCAGGTCCTTCTGACTGATGACAGAATTGCCTCCCCTTGCAGCAAGAAGCGCTGCCTCATTTACGACATTTGCCAGCTCTGCGCCAGAAAAACCCGGAGTACGCATGGCAATACCATGAAACTCGACATCGCTTGCTAATGGCTTACCCTTAGAGTGAACCTTCAAGATTGCCTCGCGTCCCTTGGCATCAGGGGCGTCAAGTATAACTTGACGATCAAACCTGCCAGGGCGCATGAGCGCTGGGTCTAAAACCTCTGGGCGATTTGTAGCAGCAAGCAAGATCACGCCAGCATTTGCCTCAAAGCCGTCCATTTCCACAAGCAGTTGGTTTAAGGTCTGCTCACGCTCTTCATGTCCGCCTGTTATCATGCCACTTGAACGAAATTTGCCGATAGCGTCTATTTCATCAATAAAGATGATGCAAGGGGCACTTTGCTTTGCCTGAGCAAAAAGGTCTCTGACCCTTGCAGCGCCAACTCCCACGAACATCTCAACAAACTCCGAGCCTGAAATGCTGAAAAAAGGCACGCCAGCCTCTCCTGCCAACGCCTTGGCAAGCAGGGTTTTTCCTGTTCCAGGAGGGCCGAGCAGCAAGACGCCCTTTGGGACCTTAGCGCCAATCGCCTCATACTTCTGAGGCTCTTTGAGAAAAGTCACTACCTCTGCAAGCTCCTCCTTTGCCTCATCACAGCCAGCCACATCTACAAACCGGACACCTGTGTCTTTTTCAACAGCTATCTTTGCCTTGGACTTGCCCAGAGAGAGAAAACCCTCTCCAGGCCGTCCCATAAAACGCAGCAGCAAAAACCAGAGGCCAACCCAAAAAAGAATTGGGACAAGCGTTCCCCACAACAACTGTCCAAGCAGACTGTCCTGCGAACCAGCATAGTCAACTCCATGTTCATCCAGCAGGGCTATCAAAGATAGATCTTCCACCCTCACTGTTTTGAAAAGAGTGAGGCTTTTTACCCCAGCAGTAGCGTCAAGTTTTTGCAGTATATCCTGCATGGCATTGCTTTTTTGAGAGATAAGAGCACCAAGGCCATCTTGGGCAGGCTCTGCCTCAAGACCAGCCAGCATCTCCTTTAACTCAACTATCTTTGAGGCAGAACCTTGGAATAAAATACCAGTTATCTCTGTTGGCTTGAGCTTTGCTTTAAGAATCCTTCCCTCCCTTATAAAGACTTTGAACTGGGAATAAGGCAGTTCCTTGGTCTGAAAATTGACCCACATCTGCGGAAGACCAAAGATCAGCAAAAGACCTATAAGCCAATAGGCTGCATGAAACAGCCATTTCTTGTTTTTCTCCATCTAATTAGCTGTACTGCTATTTCTTTTCCTTGCCAGGCATTGGCATGGGCATAGGGGCATGAGCAGATGGACTATCAGTGGCTGCAAGCGCCGTCTCGTTTATCTTTACTGGATATTTGGCCTTGAGCTGCTCAACCGTGGTTTCCACATTCTTCTGGAGCTGCTGTCCCTCAAGTCTTTGGGCAATATTCTGTTTTACATCTTCGAATTTTTTTGCCTCTGAAGCCTTTTTCTCCTGTGTCTGGATAATATGATAACCAAAGGTTGTTTTGACTGGCGCGCTGATCTCGCCTGGCTTCAAGGCAAAGGCAGCAGCTTCAAACTCCGGCACCATTCTTCCTTTAGGGAAGAATCCAAGGTCACCGCCACGTGATTTTGAGCCTGGATCATCCGAGAACTCCTGGGCAAGTTTTGCAAAATCACCACCATCAGAGAGTTTTTTCTTAACATCATTGATCTTTTTCTCTGCGTCTTTCCATGCCTTTTCATCTGCGCCGCCTTCCACCTTAACGAGGATATGTCTTGCCTTGACGGCCTCTGGCACTATGAACTCTGTTTTATGTTCATCGTAATATTTATGAATATCCTCATCAGTCACCTTAAGCTTGGGCTCTATATTTTTACGGACATATTCAGATGCCAGAATCAGGTTTGTGTTCTCATCAATCTTGGCCTTGATATCCTTCTCCTGATCCAGTTTTGTCTTTTTGGCTTCAAGAGCCAGGACATTTATCTGCACCCAGCGCTCCACAAACTGTTTTTTCATATTACTGTCACGCGCCATCATGGCCTGCATCTGTGGGGGCAAAGACTTCACCTGCTTCTCAAGCGTAGAAACATAGAGCTTTTGCCCAGCGACCTCAGCCAACACCTTGTCATCTTCCTTTGCAAAACTTACCTGAGATGCCCCCATGATAGCCGATACACCAAAAATACATGCCAACACCTTGATTCTTTTCATTAATTTCTCCTTGTTTATTATGGTTATCAAAATAACCAGTTAATATCAAATTGTTATGAGGTTCCAAAAATCGTAACTATCCAGTATATCTCCAAAATCCTATTGTCTAATGATAGAATGTGGCGGATAATAGCCAGATTTAACAGAGACATTAGCCATAATGATCGAATCACAGCCAACTACAGAGCCAGGGTTACAAACGGAATTGCATCCTGTCTGCACAGAATCGCCCAGAATTGCGCCGAACTTTCTAAGCCCTGTGTTAATTGTGCTGCCTTCAAATCTTACAGTAACATTCCCTTTGAATTTTAGGTTGGCAAGTTTCGTGCCCGCTCCAAGATTTACCTCACAGCCAAGGATGCTATCGCCAACATATGCGAAATGTCCAGCCTTGGCTCCATCCATAAAAATGGCATTTTTCACCTCAGTAGCATGGCCTATCACACATTTTTTACCTGTAAAACACCCACCTCGGATGTAAGCGCCATGCCTTACCTGAGTGCCGTCGCCTAACAATGCTGGTCCTTGGATGCATGCTCCAGGCTCTATCACGACTCCTTTGCCGATGTGTATCCTGTTCCCCAAAAAGACAGAGCCAGCCATCAGCACTGAGGCATCAGGCAAAATTTCACCTCTATATATCACCTGCGCACCTTTTGAGGCAAACCTCAACTCAAAACCATTTTGAAGAGTCTGCCCGTCTGGCAAAAACACTACATGCCTGTCAAGCGGGATACCACTTGTAAGATTTTCATAAACTTCAACCCCTTTTTTGTGCTCAACAGCAATATTTAGAATATGTTTGATGGCGTCCCATGGATAAGAGTTGACACTGAAAAGCCGTTCGAACTCCGGGGGGATATGTTTGAACAGAGTAGTTATGTTAAAAGACATCGGCTATTTTTTCCATAAAAAACTTGTAACTATCCAGTATAATGCCGAAAACGAACGAAAACCACCATACTGTAACTATTCAGCAGTGCCCCCGATGCAAGGAAGAGGCCTGTGAAATGTGCTGCCTGCACATGAGCAGGCCGATGACACAGCAGATGGGGTGCTGCTGGATAGTTACGGATAAACTAAACATTCACAGGCCCTTGGTCAATAGTTTTTCTCATGTTATACTGACCGAACAGTGAAAATCCATTTTTCAAGGAAAAGATGGTGATCTTAATCCAGAAAGACATATACTGCCCGGTTGGCCTGAACGACTGTCATCTTTTATTGAGATATGAAGAAATGCGGCATGAGATAGCGCAACTTCAGACAACCCTGCATAAAGATGGCCTGACAGGACTTTACAACTATAAACATCTCATAAAAACCCTCAGCCAGGAGATGGAGAGAACCAAGAGAACTGGTCTCCCTACCAGTTTTATAATGATGGATCTGGACTTTTTCAAAAAAGTGAACGACAATTACGGTCATGAGGCCGGCAACATGGTGCTTAAAGCTGTCGCTGGGATTTTACAAAAAAATCTCCGGACCACCGACACCCCTTGCAGATATGGCGGAGAGGAATTTTCTATCATTTTGTCAGGAACCAAACTTAAAAAAGCTGTTGAAACAGCAGAAAGACTGAGACAAATCATAGAAAAAACCCCTATTGAAACAGCCTCAGGGCCTATACATGTAACATCAAGCATGGGCGTTTCATTCTTCCAGGTGACTGACACCCTTTCTCCTGAAGCTTTTCTCGACAAAACAGATCAATTCCTGCTCAAAGCAAAAAAACATGGCAGAAACAGGGTGGAAACCGACTTTCTTGCAGCAGAAATCCCAGTTGATGTTACACCTGATGAAAAAACAATCTTGTTTCAACTGTTGCACGAGACAACCTGCCTCGCTAAAAGCTAACAAAGGAAACCCATAATACTGATGGCTCAGTTGTTTCACCCATGGAACCCCGGCAAAGTCTGGCTTGCAGACCTTCACATCCACTCACACTACAGCAGGGCCACAAGCAAGGCCATGCATCCTGCCACCCTGACAAGGTATGCAAAAAAAAAGGGGCTGCGCCTCGTGGGAACAGGTGACTTTACCCACCCAGCCTACCTTGACGAACTTGAAAAGGAACTTGAACCAGATGGCTCAGGCCTTTATGTTTCCCGTGATGACCCCAGCGGCCCCAGGTTTATGCTCACGGCTGAAGTCTCAAACATATTCACTCAGTCCGGCAAAGGAAGACGTATTCACACCGTGCTGTTTGCCCCTGACCTGCGCTCCGCACAAGACATATCAAAACATCTGTCTCTGATTGGCAATGTAACATCAGATGGACGCCCTATCTTTGGTTTTTCTGCCAGGGAACTCGTGAAACTGGTGATAGATATAGACCCAAGATGCCTGATAATGCCTGCCCATATCTGGACCCCTTGGTTTTCCCTTTTCGGCGCGCGCTCCGGCTTTAACGCTGTGGAGGAATGCTTTGAGGAGCAAGCTCGGCACATCTACTGCCTTGAAACCGGCCTATCTTCTGACCCTGACATGAACTGGCGCTGGTCCCATCTGGACACATACACACTTCTAAGCAATTCAGACGCCCACTCACCTCAAAAACTTGGCCGTGAGTGCAACGTATTTTCATGTGACCTCTCATACAGAGACATTATTGCCTCAATAAAGGGAGAACAATGTGGCTTTGAAGGCACAGTTGAATTTTTTCCAGAAGAAGGAAAATACCATTGGGATGGGCACAGATCATGCGGTATATATCTCTCACCAGTTGAAAGCAAAAGACATTCAGGGCTATGCCCTGTGTGCGGGAATCCACTTACCCTCGGCGTTGCAACAAGAATAGAAGACATGTCCGACAGAAATATCCCTGCCACACACGACAGGACAAAACCCTTTGTACACATTATCCCGCTTGACGAGCTTATTGCTGAGGTTATGCAGGTTGCGCCGACCTCAACCAGGGTCAGAAGAGAGTACGAACGATTAGTCATTATAGCAGGCTCAGAGTTCAATATCACCCTCTGGATGAGTGAACAAGAGCTTGCGGATTTCCTTCCTGAGAATCTCCTGAAAGGGATCAGGTTGATGAGAAAAGGAGAGGTACAAATCCGTCCTGGCTATGATGGCGTTTATGGAGCAATCAAAATCTTCAGCAATCCTGAAAAAATAGCAGGTAACACTAAAGAAAAAACAGCAACAGGGCTCAGGCATAAAGGACTTTTTGCATAAGCCTACAAATTATCTGGCTAACTGTCAGAAAAAATATTAACCTCACCTGAAACCTGAAAAACCACTTGAGCAGCCGCCGGGTGGCATTGAGGATGGTTGGGATTTAGAGCCTGATGAACCTGACTGATTACTGAAAGCAAAACCTGAAATAAGTTTTCGCACCTTTGTTGAGTTACAGACAGGGCATTTTTCCATACTATTTTGCTGACTGGAAAGCACAAGCTTTTCAAAAACAGCATTGCAGCTTAAACATTCAAACTCGTAAATTGGCATCTGTGCGACTCCTTGAAGTTAACTTGAGGGAGGTTCCAAAATTTGAAACCTCCCTTGACTAATATACCACAACCATTGTTAAATTACGCACAATCCCTTGCATCGTCAAGAAAAAAATGTTCACACTATCAACCTGTCACATTCATAATATCAGGAGAGATACATGTCAGAAATTATTCCAACAGTTATAACCGACGAATTCACAGAGATAATTTCAGCAGAAAGGCTCGAAAAAAGGATCGTTGAACTTGGTCGGCAAATCTCCAATGACTACAAAGGCAGAGAAATAGTGGTCATTGGCATACTCAAAGGAGCCTTCATCTTTATGGCTGATCTGGTTAGGCACATAGATTGCAGAGTAAAGACTGATTTTGTCCGTCTTGCAAGCTATGGCTCAAATTGCGATTCTTCCGGCACAGTCTGCATCACAAAAGACATTGAGCTGGACGTAAACAGCAAGGATGTTCTGGTTGTTGAGGACATTATTGACACAGGTCACACTCTTAAGTATTTCAGTGAGGTGCTCAAACTGCATCACTGTAAAAGCGTAAAAATTTGCTGTCTTTTAGACAAAAAAGAACGCAGGGAAGTGGACATTCAGCCAGATTATATTGGCTTTCAGATTGAAAAAGGCTTTCTGGTAGGTTATGGTTTGGATTATGCTGAAGATTACAGGCATCTAAAAGGCATATTTCATTTGAATCCCGGCCATGAAACCAAAGCATATGAACCTTCTGACAGGTAAAGTAAACCATACGAAAGCTGTAACAAATACATCCCGCAGTAAAATGCAGTGACAAAACAGTGACAAATCAATGACTTTTTTGCTTGACACTGCCATTACAATGCAATATAAATTGTATTAAAATTAATCCTACTGATTTGGTAACCATTTTACATCATTATTAATAATATGCCACTAAAATAAAGAAAGGAGTGATCGAAAAACATAACAATACCAAGGCAATACAGGCTGTTATTTAAAAAAAAACAATCAGATCTACACATAAATAGACAAATAAATACAAAAAACTGGAGGGCTTTATGAAAAGAAACAAATGGTTGATAACTTTAACAACATGCGCCGCAGCAGTTGGTCTTGCTGCCGGTTCCGCATTTGCCATGAACATGGAATTCCATGGCAGCATGTGGCAGGCTGTAGGGGCTTCAAACAACATGGACTCCATGAGGTATGATGATAACATCCAGACGAACAGGAAATTTCTTTACAGCTCTGGAGGTCAGGATATAGCTGCAACTGAAATTGCAAACCTTAGAAATCTGGACAATAGTAAAGGAGATATTGCTGGCTTTTCCAAGGCTCGTATTGACTTTGTTGCTAAGACAGACGATGGCCTTGCAAAATTCGTCTATGGCCTTGAGGTCGGAACAGGTCACTGGGGCGATAGTAACAGGGGCTTTGCGCTTTCAGGCGATGGCGTCACCCAGGAGACACGCTTTGTATATGCAGAGCTTGCAATACCGGGCATGGGCAAGAATCATACAGTAACTGCAGGTCTCCAGCCAGTAGATATCAATCAGTGGCTCTGGAAAGAGACGGCAGCAGGTCTTGTTTACAAGGGAAAACAGGATGAGACAAAATGGCAATTGGGATGGGTGCGCGGGGATAACAACGCGACAAATGATGACAATAATAACGACGACTACTTCTTCGGAAAGGTTGACAGCAAGCTGAGCAAGGAAATAAGCCTTGGCGGTTTTCTTGTGTACAGCAACCTAGGCCAGACTTTCGGTGAGAATTCTGATGTATTCTGGGCAGGTCTTACAGGAAAGATGGACATGGGCGGCTTCTTCGGTGATACAGACTTCATTTATCAGACAGGCGAGGTAATGAATGACTATGACACTTCAGCCTACCTCTTCGATATCAACGCAGGTTTCAAGGCGAGCGACCAGTTCAAACTTTGGGCAAACTTCGTGTATGTAAGCGGCGATGACGATGCAAACGACAGGGACATTGACAACTTTAACTCCATTGATACAGACGTAGCTATCGGTCAGATATTCTTCAAGGAAGGCCTGTTCGGGGATTGCAACCAATCTTTCTCTGAGGTACCATACATCTTTGACAAAGGCCTTATGAGCCCGGCTCTCTATGGCCAGTTCAAGATGGATGACAAGAACACTATCAAGGGTGCTATCAGATATCTCATGACTGCTGAGGACATCGAGATCACAAGTGGTGGAAAAACCTACAGCGATGACACACTTGGGACAGAGCTTGACCTCTGGTACAACTACGCCTACAATAAAAATGTTGACTTGAAGTTTGAAGCTGCTTATCTCTTTGCTGGCGATGCAGCAGACATGATCGTTGACGATATTGCAACAGACGATGCAGACGATATCTTCCAGGCTATTGGCGGCGCTGTAATCAAATTCTAATTCTTTCTTTAAAAAGCTTATTTCGAACAGTTGAACTAAGCCATATTTGACAAAAACGAAGGCAGGTATAAAATATACCTGCCTTTTTTATTTAAAGGGAAGACCCAAAAAATACTCTTTTGCCCGCAATCGTCAGCTGTTTTAACCCT
>DYLC01000043.1 GCA_020722285.1 Desulfobulbus propionicus
GCGGCATTCTTGATGTCTGCCTTGTTGGATACGGTGCCCTTTACATTGGAGTTTGAGATATCCACAGAGCCCATATTAGCGGAAGAGCCAGTGCCTATAGCAATGTTGGCGGCATTCTTGATGTCTGCCTTGTTGGATACGGTGCCCTTTACGGTAGAATTTTCAATGCCTACTGTGCCCATCTTGGCATCTGCGCCAGTGCCCATAGCAATGTTGGCGGCATTCTTGATGTCTGCCTTGTTGGATACGGTGCCCTTTACATCAGATGCTGCAAAAGCCATTGAACCACTTACCAACAGAGCTGCTACAATTAACGCGATTTTACCTTTCATTTGTAATTTCCCCCTATGTTTTTTTATGTTTTTTTTAAAATATGAAACTTTGAAGCATATTTTTTGGTTTTCAGGCATCACAAGGACCGAAATCATGTGCCTTTAACCTTTTGATCCCATATTTCAGATTTTTTTTGAGACTTAAAACGAACGAATACGACCAAGCTGTCCGGGATGAAACCTCCTTTCCGGTCCGTGACCTCACATAATTTATTGTTACTTAAACACACCTACCTGTCAATTGTTTTTTTTAACATTTGCATGCTTTTTTTACGACAATCCTTGTCATGCAAGTTTAGTTGTTTTTGCAATCGTTATCCTTGTATTAATCTTTAAAGCTAAAAGCATGCCAAAAGCTAATTTTAAGGCGATTTTCAGGGTAACACCAAACGACTTGCCTTAACTATTTGTTTTTTTTATGTAAAACATAAAAAAGAAAAGTTGGTGTTAGCCTCACGATGCTAACATACAGGGCTGGCAGTAAACTTGTGTTGACGCTATAGACAACTGTGTTTACAATACGGTTGTTTAAACAACCATTGCTATTAAATTATCGTTAATAATGAGGGTGTTAAGGGAAAAATGACATCTGCAATTTCTAATTTAACTTATCAAGCCATACAAGGCAGACTTTCTGTACTGCAACGGCGTTTACATATCCTCAATGAAAGCTGGAACATGCAGGCCTACAGCACGAGCCTTGAACTTTACGTTGAAATTATTCCAAGCCTTTTGCAGGCAGAACGCTGCACCATATTTCTCAAAGAACCGGGATCCGACCGTATATGTTCTGTGTTTGGCACAGGATTACAGGAAAAACAAATTGCTCCTCCTTTAAAGGGAAGCATCGCGGGCGCTGTTATATCAACTGGCAGGACAGTTATTGAGAACGAACTGGAAAAACATCCGGGATATCACTCTGTAACAGATAAGGAACTGAACTTTGTTACCCGCAATATCCTTTGCGTACCTGTAAAAAGCCAGGTTGACAAGGAAATAACCGGAGCTATACAGGTCATAAACAAGTTGGCTAATAAAAGTTTTGACATGGATGATCAAAAAATTGTTGAAAAAATAGCAGATCATATCTCAATCTTTCTGGAGGGAATAAGTCTTCACCAGGAGATGGTAAGTATTTCAAGCGAATTACGGCAAGACTTCAGTCAACTGCTTTCTTCTAATGGAATGGATATGCCTTTTATCGGAAGCAGCCCAGTCATGCTGCGTCTGCTGGAGCAGGTGCGGGCTATCTGTGACATTCCTGTCAATGTTCTTGTTCAAGGTGAGAGTGGCACAGGCAAAGAAGTTATAGCAAAGATGCTCCATAAGGGCAGCCAGAGAAGGGAACAGCCATTTGTGGCGGTCAATTGCGCTGCAATCCCTGAAAATCTAGTGGAAAGTGAGTTGTTCGGGTATGAAAAAGGGGCTTTTACTGGCGCTATGCAGTGCAAAAAAGGACTTTTTGAGGATGCTGATAGCGGCACGCTTTTTCTTGATGAAATAGCCGAGCTGCCTCTGACTGTGCAGCCAAAACTTCTCAGAGCGCTGCAGGAGGGCGAGGCATACAGGCTTGGAGGTAAAAAGCCTATCAGATATGACATCAGAATTATCTCAGCTACCCACAAGGATCTCAGGAAGGAGGTTGCGGAGGGGCGATTCAGGGAAGATCTCTTTTTCAGGCTTTTTTCTGTGGAGTTGAACCTTCCTCCACTGAGAGAGCGTAGTGAGGATATTATTTCCATGGCGTTGATATTTTTCAGAGATACTTGTGAAAAATTTGACAAAAAGCTGGCGGGGTTTCATAGCAGCGTACTGAGGCTTTTTGAAGGATATGCATGGCCAGGAAATGTGCGTCAACTCAGGCGAGAAGTGGAGCGGCTTGTAGCTCTCACCCCTGCTGACCATGAGATAACACTGGATTATTGCTCTGCAGAACTCATGACTCCTGGCGATAAGTCTTCACCAGAACAGCATGAGGACAGGTCATCACCCCCATTATTATCCTCTGCTTCCGGCGTGTCATCCAGTCTGGCTGAAGAGATTAAAGAAATGGAGATCGAACGGATCCGGTCAGCTCTTTTAAAGACCAATGGCAATCTTTCAAAGGCTGCTTCGCTTCTTGGCATCACAAGGCAGGGGCTTGACAAAAAGCTCAAGCGTTACAACCTTAAACATCGGCTTTAGTTTTATGTCTGATCAAAAAAGCTGTTCCTGCCAGGCAAATCTTTCAAACTTTGCAGTGGTGCTGTGTGAACCAAGATACCCTGAAAATATCGGTGCCTGCGCCAGGTGCTGTAAAAATATGGGGATCTCCAGACTAATCGTCATCAGGCCTGAGAATCCCGACTGGGAGAAAATGTCAAAACTGGCTACCCATGAGGCTGTAGATCTTCTGGAGAACATGCAAACCTTTGATGATCTGCGCACTGCTCTGGCCGGATTCAACTATGTGGTGGGCACAACTGCAAGGACTGGAAGACAACGCAGAACCACTATCAGAATCAAAGAAGTCGCATCTGATCTGGCTGCGCTTTCCAATAACAACCAAATCGCTATCTTGTTTGGCTCTGAAAACTGGGGACTGAATAATGATGCAATATCTCTTTGTCATACTGTTGTAACGATACCTACATCTGATTTTTCTTCCATCAATCTTGCACAGAGCGTCATGGTTATCTGTTATGAGATATTTACAGCTATGGCAGCAAATAGCGTAGTTGCATCAAAACTGGCAAACACAGCAGAATTAGAGGGAATGTATGGTCATATTAAGGATTTTTTCGCTGAGATTGATTTTTTAAATCCGGAAAATCCTGATTACTGGTTATTAAATACCCGTCGGCTTTTTTCGCGGGTCAGGCTTACGAGCCTTGAGGTGCGTGTGATCCGCGGATTTTGCAGAAAAGCACTGTGGAAATTGAAGGGAGCTTCTAAAAAATGATGGCCCCGTAAAAAGTCGTAATACGCGATGGCTAAGCAAAAATCGTCAAATGCAAGGCGCAATAATAGAAATAAGGAGGTTGGCGAGTGTTTGTGACACCATCAAAAAACAGAACTTTTAAACAATAACTACAGCCATCGGGAAACATATCAATTTTTGGAAGTTTTTTAATAAGCTACTACTACGTTCTTGTATATCCAATATCCCTTTGGTATGTTCAAAACATGTTACAAATCAGAAACCTGCATATAAAATATGGCTCTGTTGCCGTAGTCAAGAATATATCCCTGCATGTGCAGACAGGAGAAATTGTCTGTCTGATAGGTGCCAATGGCGCTGGAAAAACTACCCTGTTGTCTGCCATTTCAGGCCTTATCACACCAGCAAAAGGGGAGATTCTTTTTGAAGGTGTTAATGTAGCAGGGCTTGCCCCGTTTGAGCTTGTAAGGTTAGGTATCAGTCAATCACCGGAGGGCAGGCAGATATTTTCAGCAATGACTGTAATGGAAAATCTCCATTTAGGGGCGTATCTAAGACAATCGAAAGAGGAACGCGCTGACGTGGCAGCAGACTTAGATTGGATTTTAAGGCTGTTTCCGCGTCTTAAAGAGCGCATGACCCAGATTGCCGGCACATTGAGCGGTGGGGAACAGCAGATGCTGGCGATTGCCCGGGCGCTCATGGCTCGTCCGAAACTTCTGCTGCTTGACGAACCTTCGCTGGGGCTTGCACCTCTTCTGGTTGAAAGCATATTTAAAACTGTTCTGGAATTGAATGCAAAAGGGCTTACCATACTGCTTGTGGAGCAAAACGCTACAAAGGCCCTTGAAATTGCTCACAGAGGCTATGTCCTTGAAACAGGACGGGTAACCCTTCAGGGGTCTGCAAATGAACTTCGTCAAGACAGTGAGGTTCAAAGGGCATATCTTGGGAAAGATTACTCCAGGATCACAGAACGATAAAAAGGAAGAGCTATGAAACAACCTGAAAGCCAAGGAAAAGATACAGTTGAGTTTTCAAGCCCTGAATCGTGGGGGCAGCTACATACAGAGCTTTTGCAAAGCACTGTGAATCGGGTTTATACGCGAGTGCCTTTTTACAGAAAAGCCATGGAAAAAAACGGCATCAAGCCGGATATCATTGACTCAGCCCTGGATTTATACGCATTGCCATTTACTACCCGAAAAGACCTTTCAGACAATTACCCATATAATTTTTTTGCTGTTCCACTTAGAGACATCGTCAGGATACACAGCCTGAGGCTGGGCATATCTCAGCCGCTTGCGCTTGGTTATACCAAGCAGGATATCGAACACAGAAGAGGGCTTGCGATTCGTTTCCTGACATCCTGCCATGTCATCCCGGAAGATATTGTTCAGTTTTGTCTGGATCCAGGGCTTGCAGTCAAGGCCTGTGACCTTGCAGAAGGGGCAGAGGCGCTTGGAGCCCTTGTCATACCTCCTGATCCATTGAGCACAGATGCCAGGATACGGATACTGGCTGACTTCAAGACCACAACCATAGTGACGACCCCATCATATCTTGTCTATCTCCTTGCAAAAATACCGGAAATGGGGATACCTCTTGCCAGTCTTTCTCTGAGGAGGGCCATACTCGTTGGAGAAAGCCTTGCAGATGCACTGCGAGATAACCTTGAAGTGGAATTTGGCATCCAAGCCATCTCTGCCTATGGCATCATGGAGGCTGGAGGGCCATGTCTGGCATATGAATGTGAGAATCGACAGGGGCTTCATGTTGCAATCGATCATGTTATTCCAGAGATCGTGGAGCCTGGCACAGACAAAGTGCTGCCGGCTGGTGAGGCAGGGGAGCTTGTTATTACAACATTGACTGCAAGGGCGAATCCCCTTGTGCGTTTCAGGACAGGGGATATCACAAGGCTTATCAAGGAACCATGCGCCTGTGGAAGAACCACCTGGAGGATAATGCCTGTTGTATCGAGATGCGACGCACTTATTTCAGTGCGCGGGGTTTTACTTGATTCAACCCTTATTGAAAAATTTTTTGAAAAAATGGCACAAAAAAAGCTTGATTTTGTAATTATAGTGAAAAACAGGCAGGGCTTGCAATCTGTCGAGGTATGGGTTTCAGTTTCATCTGAGTTTTTTACAGGCAGTTTGCCCGATCTCCACAACTGGATACGTATTGCTGAAACAGCATTTGAAGAGGTTTTTGGAATAGGCTGCATTATAAAACCGGTTGAACTTGAAACCATTGCTCGCTGGCTTTCAACAGGACAGAAAGTTGTTCACCTTTAAGGTATTTCCAAAAATTACTCTTTTGCTCAATAACTGCGTTGGTCATCTTAGGATTGCCTATTGGCGCCAGGAATAAAAATGCTGAATCTTGTCCCGATCTCAGGGGTGGAATCGCAGCTTATTTTCCCCCCCCAGGTTTCCACCAGTCTTGAGACGATGGATAACCCAAGTCCTGTGCCGTCTGCCCTCGTGGTGAAAAATGGATCAAATATCTGCTTGAGATCCTTTTGATCAATGCCCTTGCCGTTATCCTGAATGTCTATTCTGATCCCACCTTCTTCCGTATATGCCTCAACAGAGATAAGCCCTTGCTGTTCTTCAGGGATTGACTGATAGGCATTTTGCAGGAGATTGAACATAACCTGTCTGAACTGAATAGGGTTTAATTCCAGGTAAAGATCGTCCGGTATTGAAATATCCAGCACTGCGTTGGCAATATTTTTTTTCCTGGCAAGCAAGGTCAGGGTGATTTCTACCTCATTTTTCAGATAGAGTTGTTCGGTTTTACCCTTTTCCGGTCTGGCATACTGAAGAATGGATTCTGTAAGGGTTTTAAGGCGCTGCGACTCACGTGAAATGATATTTATGAGGCTTTGTCCGTCCTCAGAGATCATCCCCTGCTCCTCAATGAACTGGGCTGCTCCAAGTATAGAGGCCACAGGTGTCCTGAGTTCATGGGCAAGCCCTGCAGCCATCTCTCCAAGTGATGCGAGTCTGTCCATGCGCTGCATCTGCTCCTGTTTCTTTTTTGCATCAGTCAGATCCTGAAATATCATCCCAAACCCCAAATCTCCACCCTGATCATCCTTGAGAAAAAAGCCTGATATTCCAATTATTTTCATGCTTCCATCTTGCAAATGGTATTCTGTTTCCATCCTGGCGCAGGGTTGTGCGCCGGAACATACCTTTTTAATACAGATTGCGACTTCAGGCAGAAAACTACCTATCTGGTTTCCTGTAAGTAAAGACTCTTTGTAGCCAAGGATTTCTTTTGCAGCAGGGTTTACAGTCAGGATGATTCCATTCTTATCCACTGCCATAAATCCTGAAACAAGACTCTGGGCAAGGTGACGCTGTATGGCCTCTACCCTTTGCAGATCATAACTGACCTTAGTCAGCTTCGCCTCCGCTGCGCTGATCCTTGATGAAAGCATTGAGCCAAGTATTGCTGTAAGATTGAATGCCAGAATATTTAAAAAATACAGAAACAGGTTGTTTTCCCTGAATATTAATGTCTTCATATCCAGAAATATGCTGACACTGAAGATGAAGGTGGCAAATACAGCAGAGACGGTGCCGCCTCGCCTTCCATCCATGAGGCAGGCTACTATGATGGCGACAGGGTAAAAAAACAGAAAAGGGCTAGACAGTTGGCCTGTAAGCCAGACAGTTATGAATGCGATTAAAATATCTGCAACTATCTGAAACATGCGAAGCGTGCCTGGATATTTGCCTGTACGCATCCATAATACATAGCTGATGTTCAGACAGATTACTGCAACAACAATGGCGATCGGTCTCAGATACCACGGGGTAGAGGCAGGGAAAAAATCTGAAAACACACCAGCTACCAGGCTTACAATGGCCAGAAACAAAACCCTTCCGCCCATTATCCATCTGTCTCGTGTCGCAGATTTGCTTGAGATATCAGTCAGCGCTGACACCTGGGTCAGTTCCTTTTAAGTTTGTTGCGCAATCTGGAAAAAGTGAGCCAAAAGATCCGGCTTGAGATGATAAGCGCGCTTCCAATAGTTGAAAGTATTACACCTTTTAAAATATCAGGCAGATCTGAGGCGCTTAACAGCCTGCCCATCAACATCATGACAGCGATCATGAGCCATGTTTTGAGGCTGAAAAATCCGCCAATACAGCTGCCATCTCCCTTTTCAAGCATCCTAATGACAGATCGGTTTGCAGCTTTATCAAGGACAAAAGCTGCCTTTGCACACCCTGCGCACAGAGAAAGCGCCAGCGCAATCAAATGACTGTTGTCAAACAAAAGAATTCGTATGCCCTTGCAGACAAGAAGAGTGCCCACTAAGGTCCATATTATTCCTGCAACCATTGCATGTGCCCAGACAGGCGCAGACGGTTTTAATATCTCAAACCATACCTTTTTTGTATCACAAAAGAGCCTTTCAAGCGCCCTTCGCTGTTCCATGCGCTCAGAGCGTTTTTTTGCCACGTAAATTAAGGCGCAAGGAGGCAAAAAAGCATAGCATACTCCCTGTATGTGAGCACTTTTCGCTGACAAGCAAGGCAGTCATGCCCACCCTGCTTCGCAGGGTGTAACTATCCAGCAGCACCCCATCTGCTGTGTCATCGGCCTGCTTATGTGCAGGCAGCACACTTCGCAGGCCTCTTCCTTGCATCTGGGGCACTGCTGAATAGTTACAGTACGGTGGTTTTCGTTCGTTTTCGGCATTATACTGGATAGTTACCGCAGGGTTAGAAACTGAAGCTTGTGAGCGAAATGGCATTTTTTGAAACCTCCTATTAAACATTATCCGGTGTAAGCTGCATCTCGCCAAGGGCTTTGGCGCATCTTGGACAGGTATCAGGCCAGTTTATATCCGCCCCTATCTGCTCACTCCACTGCCAGCATCTTGCACATTTTGCGCCCGATGCCTTGAGCACAAATACCTTTATGCCCTCGATTGTCTCGCTTTGCCAAGTGAACAGAGCAGAAGTCTCTGTTGGCTCTTCATCCAGAAGGGCAAACTGGGAGACAATTGCCAAGTCACGCAAGAGCTCAATATGCTGCCTTGCCAGGCCCTTGAGGTCAGGAAGAGTATCCGGCACAAGGAGCAACACACTGGCGTCTAAGGCAAGGCCAATGTGTTTGTCCTTTCTGGCAAGTTCAAGCGCCTTGGTTATCTCCGCCCTCACCTTCCAGATGATTTCCCATTTGTTCAGCCATGCATCCACGTCAACGTCTGCCGGAAATAAGACGTCGGATTCAGGATATCGGGTTAAAAAGATACTTTCAGTCTGCATTCCAGTTGATTTAGGCAGATATTTCCAGGCCTCTTCAGCTGTGAATGAAAGCATGGGAGAAAGCATGATCAGCAGATCGTGGGCGATTTTCCACAGCACAGTCTGGCATGAACGGCGTTTTTTGCTGTCAGTTGCCTCGCAGTAGAGCCTGTCCTTTACAATGTCGAGATACAGGGCGCTCATGTCCACAGTGCAGAACTCATGCGTCTTGTGGAAAATTATATGAAACTTGTAGTCCAGATATGCATCCCTGACCCTACTTTTAAGCTCATTCAGCCTCCACAGAGCCCATTTGTCCAAATCTTCAAGCTCATCTGTTGCGACTTGCCTGGCCGAATCAAAGTCATGGATATTGCTTAGAAGATATCGCAGTGTGTTACGGATTTTCCGGTATGCCTCAGTAAGCCTTTGAAGTATCTCTTTAGATATCTTGATGTCGTCACGATAGTCTTCACTTGCCACCCATAATCTTAATACGTCTGCCCCGAACTCCTTGATCACATCAGCGGGGGAGATGACATTGCCCACCGACTTGGACATTTTTTTGCCCTGCCCGTCCACTACAAAGCCGTGGGTCAATACAGCCTTGTAAGGTGCGTCGCCAGTGGTGGCGACAGAGGTAAGAAGCGAACTTTGAAACCAGCCTCTGTGCTGGTCGCTCCCCTCAAGATACATGTCGGCAGGCCGTTGATGGCGCGCTCTTTTCATAAGCACAGCCTCATGGCTGACACCTGAGTCAAACCATACGTCAAGTATATCCGTTTCTTTTTTGAAACTTTCAGAGCCACAGTTGCCGCACTTCTGACCGCTTGGCAAAAGCTCAGAGATGTCCTTTTTAAACCATACATCCGCCCCTTCCTTTGCAAACAGGCCAACAAGACGATCTGCTATCTCACGGGTCATTAGGGGTGTTTCGCACTGGTTGCAGATGAAAACCGTGATAGGCACACCCCATGCCCTTTGCCTTGAAATACACCAGTCAGGCCTGTCCTTGACCATGCCCAGTATGCGGTCTTTGCCCCAGTCAGGTATCCACTGCACCTTTTCAATGGCATCAAGCGCCCCGCGCCTGAGCCCCTGTTTTTCCATGGAGATGAACCATTGGCTTGTTGCCCTGAAGATAACAGGCTTTTTACACCGCCAGCAGTGCGGATAGCTGTGCCTGAGTTTTTCCTCATAGACGAGAGCGCCTTTTTCCCTGAGTATCTCTACAATAACAGGGTTTGCATCAAAGATTTTCAGCCCTGCAAGCCCTGCTACGTCCTTGTCAAGCGCCTCAACAAATCTGCCTCTGTCATCCACTGGCGCATAGGTTTCAAGCCCGTAACGCCTGCCGGTTATGTAATCGTCTGCTCCATGGCCCGGCGCAGTGTGAACACAGCCGGTGCCGGCATCAAGCGTTACATAATCGGCAAGAACAAGAATGCTGTGTCTGTCAATAAAAGGATGGCGAAGCGTCATTTTTTCAATTTTTACAGGATCAATCCTGCCAAGAAGCTTTACATCCTTCAATTCAAGACCAAGCATGGCAAGGTTTGCCATGAGCCTTCCCTCTGCCATTATCCACGCCTCATTGTCTTTTTCAATCACGACATAATCAAACGCAGGATTCATGGCAACAGCAAGGTTGGCAGGCAATGTCCAGGGCGTTGTTGTCCAGATAAGGACAAACGCAGGGATTGCAACGCCAAGGTTCTGCTTGAGAAATGATTGCAGTGCATCTTCCGCCTTGAATTTGACTGTAATGGAAGGAGATGAGTGGTCTGCATATTCAACCTCTGCCTCAGCCAGGGCAGTGACGCAGGTCGGGCACCAATGCACAGGCTTTTTGCTCTTGATGACATGGCCATTCAGAAAAATATCGCAAAAGGCCTTGCAGATGGCGGCCTCGTAGTCATAACTCATGGTAAGATAAGGGTTTTCCCAGTCGCCAAGAACGCCAAGTCTCTTGAACTCATCACGCTGGATTGAGACGAACTTTGAGGCGTATTGCCTGCAACGCTCCCGTATATCAAGCTTGTCCATCCCTGCCTTTTTAGAGCCAAGATCCTTTGACACATTGTGTTCAATGGGCAGACCGTGACAGTCCCAGCCGGGAATGTAGGGAGCGTCCATGCCCATAAGTTGGCGTGACTTAACGATCATGTCCTTGATAACCTTGTTTACGGCATGGCCAAGGTGGATCCTGCCATTTGCATACGGAGGGCCATCATGTAAAATAAACAGCTCTTTTTCTGCAGAAGTTTCCCTGAGTCTGCTGTAAAGATTCATTGCATCCCATGCCTTGAGCGCCTCAGGTTCCTTCTGTGCGAGGTTTGCCTTCATGGGAAAATCGGTTTTAGGCAGGTTCAAAGTTGTTTTATAATCCATTGTGATTGCCTTTCATAAAATGGGTATATTAGAAGTTATGCTTATCTTTTTTGCTATAACAACAAAATAACAATTTACATTTAGGACTTTTATGCTAACTTTACAAGGGGCTGTTATGAAAAGCAGAATATTTTATCAAACACAGATCGTATCCTGCCATGCACTTTCTGCGCTCAATCAGATAGTTGGGCAGATAGTTGGGCAGATAGTTGGGGCATTGGCAACAGGCACAATCTGCGAAAGGGGTTTAAGCGATGAAGGCATTAGTGGTAGATGACTCGCAGTCCATGCGCAACATTGTCAAGAGTGGGATTAAAGAGCTTAACATTTTTGATGAGATAGTTGAGGCGGAAAACGGTGTCGATGCCCTCAAAAAGATAGAGGAGCAAGGCCCTTTTAACATTGTTCTTCTTGACTGGTACATGCCTGAAATGGAGGGTTACGACTGTCTGGTCAGGATAAGGCAGCGACCTGACTGGGGAGACATGAAGGTGATGATGGTAACCACCGAAAACCAGCAGGAAAACATTATCAGGGCAGTCATAGCCGGGGCGAATGAATATCTCATGAAACCCTTTAATGCAGAGATGCTTCAAGAGAAAATCAGGATGGTCCTGGAGCTATGATGACAAAAGTGCTTGTCGTGGATGATTCGATGGTTTTTCGCAAGATACTTGAGGAGGCACTTGGAAAGCAGATGGGCATAAGGGTCATCGGAAGCGCTGCCAATGGTAAGGATGCCATCAGATTCATCCGTAATCTCCGCCCGAACCTCGTGGTGCTGGATGTAGAGATGCCGGAAATGGACGGGCTTCAGACCTTAGATGAGTTGCGGAGGCAAAAGTTAGACGTCGGAGTCATCATGTTTTCATCTCTCACATCCAAAGGCGCCCAGACTACTCTTGAGGCGTTGTCCAAGGGCGCTTTTGACTTTGTTCCAAAGCCTACTGGCACAGGGGCATTTGGGGAAAGCGTAAAACGAATACAGCAGGAGCTGGTGCCAAAGATAAGGGCTTACGCTGAATCCACAAAATCAAGTATCAAGACACTGCCACAGCCGAGGCCTTCTGTGCCCAGGGCTGTCTCCTCTTTACCTCAACAGCCTCTTGTTTCTTCTATTTCTAAGCCTGCTGTGGGTGGTAAAATCCTTTCAGGACAGCCTGCTGGCACATCCAGGTCTGCCATGACCTGCAACGCAACAACAGGACAGAGACAACCTGTTGGCGGATCTCAACTGCCAAGGAGAAATGTAAAACCTTCGGCTTCTTTTTCGAACGCGGATGCGCCAGCAATTGTGTCCAAAAGAAGCGCTCCTACAGTTGCAAGACGTATGATTGGAATGCCTGAGGCAATCGGAATAGGGGTTTCAACAGGTGGTCCAAATGCCCTCAATGAGGTGATCCCACGTCTGCCTGGCAATTTTCCTGTGCCAGTTTTTCTTGTGCAGCACATGCCCCCTGTGTTTACAGCCCAGTTAGCCAAAAGGTTGGATGAAAAATCATCGATCAGGGTAGTTGAAGCCCAGAATCAGATGCCTGTGGAGGCTGGGACTGTATATGTAGCGCCAGGGGATTTTCACATGGAGATAGAGGCGGCTGGCACAGGTAAAATGGTGCGTTTGAGTCAAAAACCGCCGGAAAATAGCTGTCGTCCAGCAGTTGATGTGCTTTTTCGCTCCATTGAAGCTGTTTATGGGGGAAAGGTTGTAGCTGTGATTATGACTGGCATGGGACAGGATGGCTTCAAAGGCATACAGGGATTAAAGGAAAAAGGTGCATTTGTAATTGCGCAAGACAAGGAGACCTGCGTGGTATGGGGCATGCCTCGTTTTGTTACAGAGGCAGGACTGGCTGACAGGATATGCAGTCTTGGTGAGATTGCTCCAGCCATAGTAGAAGCTGCGGGAAGAGGGGGAATGAGATGATAACTGCCGAACAGTTTCGTTTCTTTGCAGAGATGGTAAGGCAGGCAAGTGGAATAAGTCTTACAGAAGGCAAGGAGTACCTTATTGACAGCAGGCTCAACGAGCTTGCAAAGGTCATGGGGCTCAGGGACATAACAGATCTTTTTAACAAGGCAAGAGCAAATCTGACATCACAGCTCAAGGAACAGATTGTGGATGCCATGACTACTAATGAGACATATTTTTTCAGGGATCAGCATCCGTTTGACAGCCTGAAGGCCAATATCCTGCCTGATATTCTTAAAAACCGTCCTGCAACCAGCCGTATAAGGCTCTGGAGCGCTGCCTGTTCAACAGGTCAGGAGCCATACAGCATGGCCATGCTGCTTTCTGAATCCTTTCAGTCCATCTTGAGCAGGGTTGAAATCCTGGCAACAGACATTTCAAAGCAGGCGCTTGAAAAGGGCATACAGGGACGTTTCACTCAGGTGGAGGTCAACAGGGGGTTGCCCATAACGCTTCTGATAAAATATTTCAAGCAGAATGGGGCATTCTGGATGATCAATGAACCGCCCAAAAAACTGATTACGTTCAAACAGTTGAATCTGCTCACTCCTCTTGCAGGATTTGGCAGTTTTGATTGCATCTTTTGCAGATATGTTTTAATTTATTTTGAACAGCAGACTAAACAGCAGATACTTGACAAACTGGTTAAGGCATTGAATCCTAGCGGCTACCTAATTCTTGGGGCTACTGAGACCCCTGTGGGCCTTTCATCTGAGATGAAAAGGGTAACCCTTGGCAAGACTACTTGCTGGCAGAAAGCAGGGTGATCCCATATCATTTTTGAATTATCAATACAGGCGGCCGGCATCAGATATGGTTTTGATCTTTAATAGGACTTTTTAATATAATGGAGGCATAATTATGGCAATGGAAAACGATATCCTCAAGGACTTCTTAGCGGAATCGAAAGAAAATCTGGAAAAACTGGACCAGGAGTTTGTTGAGCTCGAACAATCTCCTGATAACCTGGAGCTAATAAAAAGCATCTTCAGAACTATCCACACCATCAAGGGAACATCCGGCTTTTTTGGATACACAACCCTTGAAGGCATAGCCCATTTTGCTGAGGATATCTTGTCAAAACTGCGGGATGGAGTGGTCAGGATAGACGAAAACATCGCAACCATACTTATGAGGTCAGTGGATTACATCAAGGCTATCCTCGGAAACCTTGAGCAGACAAGCCAGGAGCCAACGGATCTGGTTTACCTTGATTTCATAGTTGACCTTAGAAATTTTGCGGACAAGATCTCAACAGGCAAATACACAGGCATGGCAAATGTCACACCTCATGCAAAAGCGCAGGCGCCACAGGCCCCGCCTGCTGCAAAAAAAGAAGTGCAGCCAAAGGAGTCTGCCACACAAGATCTGGCAGCAGAACCCCAAGCCACTGCGCAGATTGCCCCGCCTGCTGCTGAAGCTTCACAGGTAGAGGATGCGGCACAGGCCGCCGCCGCCCCTGATGCAGCTTCCCCTAAGCCTGCGATAACTGCCCAACGTCAGATCACTGCAGCGCCTCCGACATCAGCGCAGCTCACAGAGACCCACGTCAGGGTGGATGTTCAGCTCCTCGACAATCTTATGACCCTTGCAGGCGAGCTTGTGCTTTCCAGAAACAGGCTCACTCAGCTTGCCGGGCTTATTAGCAATCCTGACCTGATAACTGCCAATCAACGCATGAGCCTGATCGTGACAGAGCTTCAGGGGCAGATCATGAAGACCAGGATGCAGCCCATCGGCAACGTATTCAACAAGTTTCCAAGGATTGTCAGAGACCTTGCCAAAAGCGCTCAAAAACAGGTGCAACTCAGGATTGAAGGTGCGGAAACAGAGCTTGATCGTTCCATTATTGAGGTCATAAAGGATCCTCTGACCCACATGGTCAGAAACTCCATTGATCACGGCATTGAAGCGCCTGACACAAGGGTGCAGAAAGACAAGGATGCCTCAGGCACGCTTACCATGCGCGCTTACCATGAAGGAGGTCAGGTCATCATTGAGATACAGGATGACGGAGCAGGCATTGATCCCAATAAGCTCAAGAGAAAGGCTGTTGAAAAAGGGGTGATAAGCGCTGACAAGGCTGCCACCATCTCTGACAGAGACACCCTGATGCTCATCTTCCAACCAGGCTTTTCCACTGCTGAAAAGGTCACCAATATCTCAGGCAGGGGGGTCGGGATGGATGTGGTCAAGACCAACATCGAAAAAATCGGCGGTATTGTCGAGCTTCAAAGCGTTATTAGTGTTGGCACAACAGTCAAGGTCAAGATACCGCTTACGCTTGCCATCATCCCTGCCCTTATCGTTAAAAGCCAGGAGCAGCGCTATGCCATACCACAGGTCAATCTCGTGGAGCTTGTGCATCTTACCAAAGATATGATTGACCGTGATGTCCAGACCATAGGCACAGCCGAGTTTTACAGACTGAGAGGTCAGATACTTCCGCTTGTGAGGCTTTCTCATGTGCTCAATCAAGACATCCCATCTCAGACAGAGGCGCCGGAGGGCATGAACATCGTCGTTCTCAACTCAGGTGAAAGACAGTTCGGGCTTGTGGTTGACGACATCAATGACTCTGAAGAGATAGTAGTCAAACCCCTTGGCAGCCACCTGAAAAATATTCGAATCTATGCCGGCACCACGCTTATGGGAGATGGCAAGGCGGCGCTGATCCTTGATGTAGTGGGGATTGCATCCAATATCAACATGAAGGCGGATGAGTCTATGAAGCAGGCAAGGGCAGTCTCCGGAAAGGCGGCTGGAGAAGAGGAAAAACAGTTCCTTCTTCTCTTTACAGTAGATCCAAACGAGGTCTTCGCCATACCTCTTGCCCTTGTGAATCGCTTAGACAAGATAAATGTGTCGCAGATCGAACGCGTAAGCGGCAAGGAGGTCATTCAGTATCGCAAACGCTCCATGCCTATTGTTCGCCTGGAGCACTATCTGCCTGTTTCTCCTGTGCCTGAACAGGATGAGTATCACCTGATTGTCTTCAACATGGGCGGAAGGGATGTGGCGTTTCTGGTCTCCAAGATCGAGGACAGCGTCAACATGGCTATTGAGGCGGAGGAGGAAAACTTCAAGCAGGACGGGATAATCGGCTCTGCCATCATCAAAGACAGGACTACGTTGTTCTTAGATGTTTATCAGATTGTCAACTTGTACGATCCGAGTTTCTTCGTCCCGGCCAAGGCAACTGCTGAGGCGTTTTCAGCCAATATCCTTCTGGCTGAAGACTCCACTTTTTACAGAAATCTTTTGAGTTCTTATCTCGTTGCCGCTGGACATAATGTGGTCACGGCAGAAGATGGCATGACTGCCTGGAAGATGCTCGAAGAACAACCTGCGGGTTTTGACATCGTGATTACAGATGTTGAGATGCCGCATATGACAGGCCTTGAGCTGACCCAGAAGATAAAAAGCTCAGAGCTGACCAAGCATCTGCCTGTCATTGCCGTGACATCCTTGTCAGGCGAGGAAGACAAAAGGCGGGGGATGCAGGCAGGCGTTGATGACTACCAGCCTAAACTTGACAGGGATATGGTGCTTGGCGCAATGCATAGGCTGTTAACACTCAAAAAGGTAGCATAAGGAGGCGGAAATGAGTGCAGAAACAAAGGCATTGGTTAAAACAGAAGGCGGAAGTGAGCCTGCAAATTTTGAATCTTCACAGCAATTCGTGACATTTTATATGGGTAATCATCTGTTTGGGCTTCCCATAGACACTGTGATCGAGATAAATCGCAGCCTGGGGATCACACCGGCCCCTCTTGCCCCGCCCTATGTTGCCGGCATAGTTAACCTCAGAGGTCACATCCTTACAGCCGTTCATCTTGGCAAAAAGATCAACCTGCTTTATGAGACGCGTGAAAACTCCAGTTATCACAATGTGATCATGGGAAATCGTGAGGAGCCAATCAGCCTGCTAGTTGAAAAAATTGGCGATGTGACAACTGTTGCAAAAAACGAAATTGGGCCTCCACCAGACCTTCTTGAAGGCATAGACGTCAAGTTTGTGGCAAATGTCTGCAAACTTCCTGGAAAACTGCTTGTCATTCTGGATGAAAGGGCTTTACAGAGCGTCTGAAAATAAGAACTGGCTGTCATATCTGTTTCTTTTTCTGAAGATTCTGAAAAAATGACGTAACTATCCAGTTTAATGCCAAAAACGAACGAAAACCACTGTACTGTAACTATTCAGCAGTGCCCCAG
>DYLC01000044.1 GCA_020722285.1 Desulfobulbus propionicus
CCTTTTAGGGCTTCTATTGCCACTTTTGCCTTAAAAGCCGCCTCGTGATTCTTGTATATGTTGTCTGACATAATTTCCTCTTTTTCTCCTATTATGGCAACCTACCATGCACCATGTTGCCCTGTCCAGATTTCGGGGAGTATTATATCTACAATACCATGCCCAAGAATAAACTTTAAATCTTCATCAAAAGAAGGTAGAATCCCCCCATGGTAGAACTCTGGAACAAGGAAGTCGAAAAAAGGTTCTTTTCTGAATCGGTTAAATTTGCCACACCGGAACAGTTGTTCTATGTAACCGATAAAAACAAATACCTCGCTTACTGGCCCAAAGGCTACGATGGCAAGAAGAGCACCCTCCAAAACAGAAACGCACTGATAGGGAACTTTACTGAGAAATGGACAACGGACTTAATCCAAGCAGTTGTTAAAGATAAGGGATTGTTTGCAGTTCAAGGTGCAATATGCGATGAGATTGCCTTGACAAATATGTCTCCTGCCGATGTTGTCATTTCCAGAAACAAGAGCATCAACCAGCAAGTAGAGGACATCAAGGCAATCCGGGATTGTTGCGTTCCGATTCAATGTTGAAGGGCATAGGCAAGAGTATAAACATAAGGGTTTCAAGCTTCCAAGCGGCTACAATTCCTATTATCGTGATGGGCAATACGCCTATCACAAACAGCTATTATCCAAAGGTTGACCACCTAAAGGTCGCAGGGATTATACAAGGCTTTTGGTCTGTGAATCCTAAGCCATTGGATGATAATGGCGAGAATATAAAGAAAACAGATAAACATGGGTTTTATAGGTTTGACGACTTTGAGGAACTAAGTAAAGCTTTCAATGTTTTGCTGTCAGAGGAAAGAAACTTCTTTTCCAGCATGAAAAGCAAGAAAGAGTTAGGGGAGATTATAGATATTGCCAACCGTGAAGGAACATATGAAAAGAAGGCTGAGGTCTTCTTAAAACTCATTAAGGGATAGCGAAACATGAAAGAGTTAAAATATAAACGCAATGGAACAAAAACAAGCTCTTTTGGGACTCCAGGACGAATAAATCATGATTCATCAGAGTTTTACGACAGCAAATTGTATGCTGATAAAAAGCCTCCTGAAAAGGTTAAGTTTATTGAGAACTGCATACCTGCCGAAACCCTGGATAAAATCTACTGTAAATCAAGTGAAACGATGAATAATATTCCTGATTGCAGCGTTCACTTAATGGTCACTTCGCCACCGTATAATGTAAAAAAAGAATACGATAAAGACCTTTCCCTTGATGCATACAGGACATTGTTAAAGGCAGTGTTCAAGGAAACATATAATAAACTGGTTACAGGCGGAAGGGCATGTATTAATATTGCTAATCTTGGGAGAAAACCATATATACCGCTTCATAGCTATATCATTGAAGATATGCTTGAGATAGGTTTTCTTATGAGAGGATAAATTATTTGGAACAAGGCATCAAGCGCAAGTCCATCAACAGCTTGGGGTAGTTGGTTGTCTGCTGGTAATCCAGTATTGAGAGATATTCACGAATATATTTTAGTTTTTTCAAGGGAATCGTTTTCAAGAAAACGTGGACACAAACAGGATACTATTGTCAAAGAAGACTTTCTCGAATGGACAAAAAGCGTCTGGACATTTCCAGCTGTCTCAGCCCGCAGCATCGGTCATCCAGCGCCATTTCCAGAGGAATTACCCCACCGCCTAATCCAGCTATATACTTTCAAGGGAGATGTTGTATTAGACCCGTTTTGCGGCAGTGGAACCGCTTGCCTTGCCGCTTTAAAGGATGGCAGGCATTACATCGGGTATGACATTGAACCTGAATATATAGAACTGGCAAATCGAAGGATAAAGGCACATTCAAGCCAGAAAAATCTATTTGAACACAAACCGACTTCAAGAACCATAAATTCAAATGAAGAGTTGGCACGGCAAAGCATATAAAACCGCATAACAAGTCACTCAAGCAGACGGCAAAAAGCGCCGCTGCTTAGTTCTGGCGTTCGGCGTAATGAGCATGACATGTCTCTGCTGTATTTGGGAGGTATTGGTATGGCAAGGATATGGAGATCAGAAGCTGTCTGTATGTTGATGGCGCGCGTAGGCAGCGTCTTCCTTGTTTTCGGCATCCTAAGTTGCGTACTCGTGAGCCCGGGCGCAAGAGCAGAAGTACTTCAGCCCCAATTCAATGTCGGCTATCAGGTCCTCGATCTCAAGTATCGGAAGGACGGGCAGGAGCAAACACTCACCGTGGCTGTCTGGTATCCGACTGGAGCGCAGCCGAAGCCGCACAACTACGGGGGACAAACAAGCGGAAACGTTGCTGTCGATGCAACGCCCCGTGCCGAAGGCGGACCCTATCCTTTCCTGATCTTTTCGCACGGGTACGGGGGCACCGGACTCGGCGCAGTGTTCTTCACTGAAGCCCTTGCCGCTCGTGGCTGGATCGTGGCATGCCCAAACCATCATGACAAGCATTCGGCAGTCCGCATACGGACCGGCCAAGAGAAGGACTTCGACCGCCTCGCTCTTCTGCAGCACGCCAAGGAGATAACAGCTTCCGGTCCCGGTGACCGGGGCAAGTACCTTTACCGACTGGACGAGATGAGGCTCGTGCTGGACGGCATGCTGGCTTCCGATCCGTTCGGAAAATTAATCGACAGGGATCGCATCGCTGTCGGTGGCCACTCTTTCGGAGGGTTCACTGCATTGGGACTTTGTGGGACCATCGAGGAACGCCATGATCCACACATCAAGGCCGTATTGTTGTTCTCGACAGGGGCTGGTGGTTATCTGTTCAGGGAAGACGAGCTTGCCCGCGTGCGGATTCCGTCCATGCTGTTCATGGGAGAACGAGAAGCAGACCAACGACGCGGTTTCAAAACGATGTCGGAGCTTTCGGCCAAGATATACAGAAACATGTCGCCTCCGAAGTACTTCCTGGAGGTGAAGGGGGCGAATCACTTTTCGTTTAATAATGGTTTCGCGGACAACATCAGGACACGGTTATTGAGCGGCACCCAGAAGCAATTCGAGGTCATCCGACGATACTCGATTGCTTTTTTGGAGAAACACGCCGCAGGAAGGAAGGACTTCGGTGACGTGCTGGAACAGGGGCATGTACTGCTCACGCACTATCTGAGAGAGCCGTCGCCCACCGCGTCCGAACAAGACTCGACATCCCGCAAGACCGCCGAACCAAACGCTCCAGCGGATGCGCAAAAAGCCGCGCGCCGCTGAACTCAAACGTTGAGCGCAAAACATAAACAGGTTATGCTATACTCTTAGACAATGGAGAACTCGGTGAAAACTATTCATAAAATAATAAACGGCGATAGTCGGCAAATGAACTGCTTAGCCGACAAATCCGTTCATTTGGCAATCACATCCCCGCCATACTGGCAATTAAAAGACTACGGGACGGAAAGTCAGATCGGCTATCACGAAAGTTATGAAAGTTATATCAATAATCTGAACCTCGTCTGGAGGGAGTGTCACAGGGTATTGCACCCCGGCTGCAAACTTTGCATCAATATCGGAGACCAGTTTGCCAGGTCCGTTTATTATGGGCGGTATAAAGTGATTCCGATTAGAACCGAAATAATTAAATTTTGTGAAACCTTAGGGTTCGACTATATGGGGGCTGTCATCTGGCAGAAAGTCACCACATGCAATACGACCGGCGGCGCCACGATCATGGGCAGTTTCCCATATCCCCGAAACGGGATTTTAAAGCTCGATTATGAATTCATTCTACTTTTCAAAAAACAAGGCGTTTCACCAGCGCCGACTAAGGAACAAAAAGAACATTCAATGATAACAAAAGAAGACTGGAATACTTTTTTTTCAGGTCATTGGTACTTTGCAGGGGCAAAGCAGGACGGACACATTGCAATGTTCCCGGAGGAGTTGCCTTCCCGCCTGATAAAAATGTTTTCTTTTTCCGGTGAAACGGTTTTAGACCCGTTTCTCGGCAGTGGGACAACGGCACTTGCCGCCCGAAATTCAGGCCGAAGCTCTGTTGGCTATGAAATCAATTCGGACTTCATTCCAATCATTAAAAATAAGCTGAATGTGAGGCAATCCGATATTGCAGCTACTGAATACATATTTCTAAAGGATAGCATCAATACCGACTTGAATAAAGAAATCGAAAAGTTGCCCTACATTTTTAAAGACCCTCATAAACTCGATAAGAAGATAGACCCAAAGAAACTTCAATTCGGGTCAAAAATCGATAAAGACAGTGGGGATAGAGAAATTTACTATTATGTTAAATCAGTAATCAGCCCTGAATTGGTAAAGCTTAACAACGACTTGATTGTTCGCCTTATCGGCGTAAAAGAAAAAAAGCCCGCCAGTGAACAGGCTGTCAGATATCTGATTGAAAAAACAAAGGGGCAAAAAGTGTTTATGAAGTTCGATAATCATAAATACGATGACAGCAATAACTTGCTTTGCTATCTTTACCTGGAAAACAAGACCTTCATCAATGCCCATATCATAAAGGAAGGTTTAGCGGACGTCGATGTTTCTTCAGAGTTTAAATACAGAGAAAAATTCCTGAAAAGGCGAGAAAAAGGAAATTAGAAACAAAGAAGTCATTGATGAAATACGACAAGAAATGGAACAACTAAAGAAATAAATACCGGCCCAACAAGGCTTTTTCAGCGGAGCACAAAAAAGCCGCGCCCGCTGAAAAGCACCGTTAGCCCTCAGAAGAAAAGGACAAGGCGATGGCAAAGATAAATATCTACAAACACTCCATCGACCTGAAGCGTCTGAGGATAAAAAAAGCAATAATTGCAGGTAGTCACCAACAACCAGGGCTTTTCTTTGAGGAAAAGCCGTTTTGATGGCAGTTTTTGAACTTACTTGCTAATCATAAGGAGGCGCTTATATGCTCCATATCGAGGATTTATGGGTTGAAGTGCATGGAAAAGAGGTGTTAAAAGGCATCAACATGCACATAGACAAGGGCGAGACACACTGCCTTTTCGGAAAAAACGGATCAGGCAAGACTACTCTTCTCATGACTATCATGGGTTTTTTAGGATACAAGGTGAAATATGGCAAGATGACCTTCAAGGGTGAGGACATCACCTACATGCCCACCAATGAAAGGGCGAGGCTCGGGCTTGGCATCTCGTTTCAGAGACCGCCAACGCTTAAAGGCGTCAAGCTTAGGGACATGCTAAGGCTCTGTGAAAAAACGGAAAATGATGGGCAAAGACTGGCGATTGAATATGGCTTTGACCACTTTCTTGAAAGGGATGTGAACCTGGGTTTTTCAGGCGGAGAGATCAAAAAATCAGAGCTTTTACAGCTCATGGCGCAGCAGCCTGATTTTACATTGCTTGATGAGCCAGAATCCGGGGTTGATATTGAAAATCTGCATGTGATTGGTGGTATAATCAAAAAATTGCTTCAAAAGGATATCCACAGAAACCGCCAGAAATCAGGCTTGGTCATCACGCATACAGGTTTTATCTTGAACTATGTCTCAGCAGACAAAGGACATGTGATGCTTAATGGCAGGATGATGTGTGCGGGTAATCCTGTGGACATCTTTGAAGGGATCCAGAAATATGGCTATGAGGAGTGCACAAAATGTCAAAAGATATAAAAAAGGAGGGTCTTGTAAGCCAGTTCAAACCTGCGTCAGAGGCGGAAAACCTTACGGATATAGCGAGTCTTGATGGCGCTGAAAAAGAGCGTCTAAAAAAATCAGGTATTGAGCTTTCAAGCGCCGGCAGAGTGGGCACGTTTCTTCAGGCAAATTGCGGTGTAACCAAGTGTGAGTGCGGCATTAAAGGTGTTGAGCTTTTGCCTATAACAGAGGCGCTCAAAAAATATGACGGCCTCAAGGATTACTACTGGAAGCTTGTTGAGCCAGAAAAAGACGAATTTACCCATGAAACAGCCTCTCATTTAGACAATGGCTATTTTATTCGCGTTAAAGCAGGGGAAAAGGTGGTTTATCCCCTTCAGACCTGCCTCTACATAAGACACGACAAGGTTGCCCAGCGCGTACACAATATAGTCATTGCAGAGGAAGGCTCTGACCTGCATATCATCTCAGGATGTGCCACACATCCTAATCTGACTTCTGCACTTCATATTGGAATATCCGAATTTTACGTTAAAAAAGGCGCAAGATTGACATTTACTATGGTGCATAACTGGGGTGAAAACGTGTATGTCCGCCCGAGAACAGGCATTATAGTAGAGGAAGACGGGGTATTTCTTTCAAATTACATCTCGCTTAAAGGCGTACGTTCTATCCAGAGCTTTCCGACTGCAAGGCTTGTGGGACCAAGGGCGCTTGCAAGGTTCAACTCCGTGATGGTGGCACCAGAAGGAACCGAGCTTGACATAGGCAACAGGATTATCCTTGAAGCCCCTGATACCAAGGGCGAGATCCTCTCAAGAACCATATCCTATGGCGGAAACATAATCGCTCGTGGGCATCTTGTGGGCAAGGCACCAGGCATCAAGGCGCATCTTGAGTGCAACGGCCTGATTCTGGCTGAAACCGGCATTATTCACGCCATTCCAGAGCTTGAGGCGCATGTTGGCGATGTGGACATGTCGCACGAGGCAGCGGTTGGCAAGATTGCACAGGAAGAGATCGAATACCTCATGGCAAGGGGCTTGAGCGAAGAAGAGGCTACATCAACCATTGTTCGCGGCTTTTTGAATGTAAAGATAGATGGACTACCTCCTGAGCTTGAGGCAGAGCTTGAGGCAGTGGTAAACGATTCGCAGAAGGGGATATGAGGCAGTCTTGAACGTCGCAATCTGTCAGACAAATCCGACAATCGGGGCCTTTGATGAAAACGTGGCCACCATTGTCACAAACATAAATCGAGCCAGGATCGAAGGCTGTGATCTGGCGGTATTTCCGGAAATGGCTGTCTGTGGCTATCCACCGCTTGACCTGCTGCTCGATCCATCGTTTATCTCGTCTGCTCAGTCCGCCCTTAAGACAATAGCAGGACAAGCAGGTGGCATCGGGGTCATCCTCGGGACTATAACGCAAAACAAAAGCTCCATCGGTCTTCCAATCCATAACTCCGCTGTATTCATTGACAACGGCGCAGTCAAAGCCGTTATCCACAAGAGGCTTCTTCCTACATACGATGTCTTTGACGAAAGCCGTTATTTTGAACCAGGCGTATTCTCAGAGCCAGTCAGCTTCAGGGGCAGGCTCATCGGCGTCACTGTGTGCGAGGACATCTGGAATGACCCGGACATCTTTCCGCATCAGCGCTACTGGCATGACCCTGTGGCGGAGCTGTCACGCCATAAGCTCGACCTGTTTGTAAACATATCGGCATCCCCGTTTGAGATGCACAAAAGAGAGTTTCGCCACAGGCTGCTTGCCCATATTGCCAGCCACTGCAACACGCCATGTGTGCTTGTGAATCAGACCGGTGGTCAGGACAGTCTTATGTTTGACGGGGCAAGTTTCGCATTTTCAGGCTCAGGTGCCCTGCTGTGCCAGGCCAAGGACTTTGAGGAAGACTTCCTTGTCCTTAACACTGAGAATGGGAACGCCCAGATGCGCCATGTCTCATTTTCTGATGAAGAGGCTATCTTCAAGGCAATCAGGCTCTCCATACAGGACTACACAAGGCGTTGCGGCTTCACAAAGGTCTGTCTCGGTCTGAGCGGCGGCATTGACTCTTCCCTTGTTGCAGTCATTGCAGCAAAGGCGCTACATCCTGAAAACGTGCTCGGTGTGCTCATGCCATCGGAGTTCACCTCAAAAGAGAGCATCGAGGATGCGCAGAGGCTTGCTGACAATCTGGGCATCCAGACTGTCACTATTCCGATAACCCCTGTTTTCGATGCGTTTAAGGCATCTCTTGCCCCATCCTTTCAGGGTCTTTCATCTGATCTGACTGAAGAAAACCTCCAGCCCAGAATCAGGGGTGCGCTTCTGATGGCCATCTCAAACAAGCTTGGACATCTCGTGCTTGCCACAGGCAACAAGAGTGAGATGGCCGTGGGCTACTGCACACTTTATGGTGACATGGCTGGCGGATTTGCCCCGCTGGTTGACCTGCCCAAACACTTGGTTTACAGCGTTTCACGGTATGTAAACAGTAATGGGGAGCTGATACCTGAACGGGTTTTTATAAAACCGCCAACAGCAGAGCTGCGACTTGGCCAGACCGATCAGGACGACCTGCCATCTTACGACGTTGTGGATGCCGTGATCAAGGCCAAGGTGGAGGAACACGCAACAACGGAGGAGATTATCAGGACAGGGTTTGATGATGCAAGCGTAAAAAACATCCTCAGAAGGCTACTGATTAGCGAGTACAAGAGGCGTCAGGCCCCGCCAGGCCCTAAGCTCACAGGAAAGGCATTTGGACCTGGCAGAAGGCTGCCAGTGGCGCATGGGTTCAGGTATTTCTAAAAAGTTCAGAAGAGGCCTGCGAAGTATGCTGCCTGTACATGAGCAGGCCGATGACGCAGCAGATGGGGTGCTGCTGGATAGTTACGGATTTGCAGAAGATTCCGGACATGAAAGACCTGTCTCTTCCAATGGTCTTCCTTCAAGCCATAAAATGACCTGAGCTGTCCTGAACACATCCGCCTTCCCCACTGTGTGCGCTCTGTAAGGTCTCCATCCTGAGGCTGTATTTTTTACTGTTATTGTCTTGCCGGTTTTATTCTGATAGACAAATGTGACATCCAGAACAGGCCTTACAATCTGTAGTTTTCCTGTCTTGTCAGGACAAACAAGTGGATTTGCCCAGAGTCTTTCATCAAAACCTTCAAACCACAGGCCAGTCTGCTGTTTGCCTGAAAATTTGTCCGTCATGCCTATGTGTTCTTCGCATGTGTTCTTTTTCAATAAAAGTTCTCTTGTGTCATCAGATACCTCTTCCGCAGCCATATCGCCTTGTCTGACAGCCTGGTAAAAAATCTGGCCTTCCACCTCGCTGCTTCCCTGAACCCCAAGATACATCCAGTCAGACCATGATGGTTCATCCTGTCTCAACAGGAAACGCCCTTTGTCCTGGACGCTCCAGACAGAGTGGCAGACCTGGCAGGCTACCCTTGCAATATCCTCTTTTTTATGACCTGTTCTTTCTGTATTCATAACAGGATATGACAGGTTGTTGTTAAGTGGATTTGCCTGTGGTAAGTGGCATGATGTGCAATTGACTGACTGTAACTTACTGCCTTGATTGTTTTTGTCGCACAATCTTTTGTTGTGACAGTCTGTGCAGATCATGCCTGCCTTTTTGTGGATATCAGGTTTCATTTCGTGCCATTCGACCCCGAATGGTCGCGGTGGAAGATTGCCATGCACAAGGGGCGCCCTGAAGTCCTCCTCGTAATCCTTTTCAAACCGTCCATAGTAGTCGTATCCTGTAAAGTTTGCATAGTGGCATGAAAGGCATCTGTCGTCCCCAACCTTCAGATCAAACCTGTGAAACGCCTTGCCAGCAGCATTTCCGATGTGGCATGCAGCACAGCCTGCGCCTCGTTTTACCCCTTTATATTCGTCTCCTTTGTAATAGGGATGGCATCTAAGACAACGGCGCTTCATGGCGTCTGCCACCACATCTTCTCCTGAAGCCATCTCTGTTGTGTCATAGTCTTGCAGTTTTTTTAAGGACATTGGCGCGTTTTCTGGAAAAAATACTGCCCATACCGCTGAAATCTCATCTTTCAATGTAAAATGATCGCTTTGCAGGGCAGCAGCCACTTCATCCTGGTGGCATCTGCCACAAATCTCTGTCATTTTGTCAGGATGGGCAGGCATAGTAACAAGGTCTTGGTGAGCATCCTTCAGGATATGGGTGGAGGGATTGCCATTGTGACAGGTTGAACAGGAAAAATTGTGTATTGAGTCAAGCTCAACTTCGTGACAGTTGGCACATTTATTTTCAAGGCGTGAAAAACCTTGCTGGGAACAGGCAGTAAGCAATAAAAATGTGATTATTACGGCAAACTTGAAGGTTTCGTAAAAAGTCGTCATACGCGATGGCTAAACAAAAAATGTAAAATACAAGGCGCGAGGAGGCGAAAAAGCGCAGCATACTCCCTGTATGTAAGCATTTTTCGCCGACGAGCAACGCAGCTATGCCCTGCGCCTTGCAATAAAAGGCAAGGCTTGGAAAGCTAAAGCTTGCGAGCAAAAGGGCAATTTTTGAAACCTTTTAGTTGTTCAGGATTCAGGGCTGTTTGTAGACAGACGTAGGGTTATTGTGGTGCCGCCAGTGTCGTTTGAAGATATGGCAAGGTCTCCATTGTGGAAACCTGCCACCCTTTTTACAAAACTCAACCCCAGCCCCATTCCACTGGTCTTTGTGGTAAAAAATGGCAGATCTGCCTGTCTGATGTGGGCTTTTGCTATGCCAATGCCTGTGTCAGCAAAGCTTAAAATTACATGAGGGTCATGTCTGTCTATTTCAATTTTGAGATTTCCGCCATCAGGCATGGCGTCAGAGGCGTTTTTCAGGATATGAAAAAGAGACTGTCTTAACATCATCTTGTCAACAGGCAAGACAACAGGGGAAACCCTGGATGTCAACTCGATGGTTATGCCATGTTTTTTTAATTCACTGCGATAAATAGAAACCGCTTCCTGTACAAGTTTTTCAATGTCCACATCCTGCAATTGCAGCTTTTGAGGCTCAGTGAGCTGGAAGACGTCATTGAGTACCTTTTCGATCCTTTTTGCCTGTTCAGCAATGGATGAGGCAAATTTTTGCAGGTCAGGGGTTTCTGTCAGCTTGCGTTCCAGCAAAAGGGCCATGCCGCCCATGCTGGTGAGTGGATTTTTTATCTCGTGAAGGAGTTGATCAGCCATTCTGCCGATGACATTGTACTGTTCTGTCTCAATAAGGAGTTGTCTGTGTTTTTCCGCCTTTTCGTTGACTGACACCAGTTCTTCGATGTGCTGAGTGAGCTTTTCAAGTATCAGATTTTTGCCGATGGCTAAAGACGCCACATGGGAAAACAACTCGACTGCCTCAAGGTTGTCATCAGTAATCTCCTGTTTGGTCACGAAGTTATCAGCCAGTATCAAGCCGTATGGTTTGCCGCCTGTCAACAACGGGGCAATGATAAAGTCGTCGCCATTTAAGATCGGTTCGAGGCCATTGAGATTGAGATCTGCCATCCTGCTTCCTGCTGCCGACAGCTTGAAAGCAATGCCGGATTTAATCGCAATAACTAAGGCATTTTTTTCATTGTCCATCGAGATATTGATGGTTTTGGCAAGCTTGTTGATGGGTGTGTCAGGGTTGATCAATTTATCTCTGACAATATTGCAGATATCAAAAAGCGAAAGTTTCTGAAGCGCTATGTCGCTCCATATCCTGTATGCCTCTTCCACAGAGGAAGGGCCTATTGCATAGGCCCCTTTGAGCATGTTTTCATTGGCATGGAGTTTTATTAAAAACGCCCTGTTAAATCCAAGGCCGTCGCCGGATGTTATCGCCACAAGCACAGCCTGCAGCAGTTCATCCAAGCCGCCTGTCCTGAGAAATGTCAGGTTAAGCTCCCTTAACAGATCGCTCAAAAGTCTGAATCTGCTTTGCCTTTGATTGAGAGCAGCGAGACAGCTTTTAAATTCCTCATATTCTGTTGTCTGGGTTGTAAACATACTTTGTTTTCAGCGGTAAAGCTTGATGCGTAACGTATTATTGTGAAACTTCACCATAACCTAGCCCTATTTAATCTAAAGCTTCTATCAATATTATTATGTAAACATCAATCCTCCAGATTTGTCAACAGATACATTGATGCTGTCGCCTTCCTTGTATCTTCCTCCAAGAATTTCAAGGGCAAGAGGGTCTTCAATATGACGCTGGATGGCCCTTTTCAGGGGTCTTGCGCCAAAGGCAGGCTCATAACCGGCATCGGCAAGCCAGAGTTTTGCCTCTTCATCAACATGCAGGCTGAATTTGTGTTCTGAAATCCTTGCAGCCAGTATAGCCAGTTGAATATCAACAATCTTTACGAGATGTTCCTTTCCAAGAGCATGGAAGATGATCCGCTCGTCCACCCTGTTCAGGAACTCAGGCTTGAAGTGATATTTGAGCGTCTCCTCCACCTTGCGTTCCATCTCACCATAGTCTCTGGTGTCCTGGATTATGTCGCTTGCAATATTGGATGTCATGATGATGATGGTGTTTTTGAAGTCAACTGTCCTGCCCTTGCCGTCAGTCAGTCTTCCGTCGTCCAATATCTGGAGCAGGATGTTAAAGACGTCAGGATGCGCTTTTTCTATCTCGTCAAACAGGATGACCGCGTAGGGTCTGCGCCTGATCGCTTCTGTCAGGTAGCCGCCTTCGTCATATCCTACATAGCCGGGAGGAGCGCCTATAAGCCTTGCCACAGCATGTTTTTCCATGTACTCGCTCATATCAACACGGATCATGGCAGCCTCTGTGTCAAACATGAATTCGGCCAAGGCACGGGCAAGCTCTGTTTTTCCAACGCCTGTGGGGCCGAGAAAAATAAACGAGCCAATGGGACGCTTGGGATCCTGCATGCCGCTTCTTGCCCTGCGCACAGCGTTGCTCACTGCCTTAAGGGCGGCTTCCTGGCCAACCACTCTTCTGGCAAGCCTGTCTTCCATGCGCACAAGCCTGTCTCTTTCTCCCTCCAGCAGTTTTGTGACCGGTATCCCTGTCCATTTGGAGATGATGGCGGCGATGTCCTCGTCGTCCACCTCTTCCTTGAGGGAGATCTTTCCTTCTTTTTTTCTGGTTTCTATCTCCTGGTGCGCCTCGTCCATCTCCTTTTGCAGGGCCGGTATCTGGCCGTAAAGTATCTCAGCCACCTTGTTAAGATCACCTGTGCGCTGAAGTTTTTCAGCCTCTGTCTTGAGCTGTTCTATCCTCTCCTTTTTCTCCCTGATCTTTTGTATAATCTCCTTTTCTTCCTTCCAGCGCGCCTTCATGGAGTCGCTTTTTTCTTTGAGTTCTGCAAGCTCCCTTTCAAGCTTGGCAAGCCTTTCCAGCGAGGCTGAATCGGTCTCTTTCTTCAGGGCCTGACGCTCTATTTCAAGCTGCATGATCCTTCTCTCTATTTCATCTATATCACTTGGCAGACTTGCGATCTCTATCCTGAGTTTTGCAGCTGCCTCGTCTATCAGGTCAATTGCCTTGTCAGGCAGAAAACGGTCTGTGATGTAACGTGTGGACAGGGTGGCGGCAGCCACGATTGCTGCGTCCTTGATTCGAACTCCGTGATGCACCTCATATTTTTCCTTCAACCCGCGTAGAATGGCAATGGCATCCTCTATTGTGGGCTCCTCCACCAGAACAGGCTGGAATCTACGCTCAAGAGCCGCATCCTTTTCCACATGCTTGTGGTATTCATCAAGCGTAGTCGCTCCGATGCAGTGAAGTTCCCCTCTGGCAAGGGCTGGTTTGAGCATGTTTGAGGCATCCATAGCCCCTTCCGCAGCCCCAGCGCCCACAAGGGTGTGCATCTCGTCAATAAAAAGGATCACCTCGCCTGCTTTTTCAGCCACATCCTTGAGCACTGCCTTGAGACGTTCCTCAAATTCGCCACGAAATTTGGCCCCTGCGATGAGTGCCCCCATGTCAAGCGCCACAACCCGTCTGTCAATCAGGGTCTCTGGCACATCTCTTGAGATAATCCTCTGGGCAAGCCCCTCGACAATCGCAGTCTTTCCCACCCCAGGCTCGCCGATCAATACCGGATTGTTTTTGGTTCTTCTTGAAAGCACCTGTGTTACCCGTCTGATCTCATCGTCCCTGCCTATCACAGGGTCGAGCTTGCCCTGTCTGGCCATTGCAGTAAGGTCTCTGGCGTACTTTTCAATGGCCTGAAACTTTCCTTCCGGATTTGGATCAGTCACACGCTGGGTGCCTCGGATGTCTGTGAGCGCCTTGAGTATCGCATCCTTTGACAGCCCTTTTTTGACAAGCATAGTGGTTGTTTTGCTGCCTTTTTCCTCCAGCATGGCCAGCAGGATGTGTTCCTGACTGACATATTCATCTTTCATACCGCTTGAGATGGAAAAGGCCTTCTGAAGTATGTTGTTCAATGAAGGAGACACGTAGGCCTGGGATGCCTGTCCGGTTATCTGGGGAAGAGAGTCAATAAGCCTGTCTAATTCCGCCATGATATCAGGAACGGAAACGCCGGTTTTTTTAAGAACAGATGGAATAATGCTGTCAGGCTGCGTAATCATGGCCTTCAGCAGGTGTTCAGGCTCAATATTTGTGTGCGCCTTTGAGAGGGCCAGGCCCTGAGCCTCCTGTAGCGCCTCCTGGGATTTGATGGTAAATTTATCTAACTGCATGGAAACCTCCTTGAGAGTCATTTTTTTGACGTTTATTTAAAGGTAAGAATGGAAACAGAAGTGTCAAGGCTGAAGAATACAGAGTGTGGGAGCCCGATCATAAAAATTGCAATTACAGGGCCTCCTGGGAGTGGAAAGAGTGTTGCTGGACATTTTTTGGAGCAACTTGGCCTGCCAATCATTGATACAGACAAGCTTTCAAGGCAAGCTGTTGAACCAGGCTCAGCATGTCTTGAACGGCTCCAGGTTTTTTTTGGCCCGGGGATACTGAATGCAGACCAAACCCTTAACCGTCAGATGTTGATGTCAGCAATTCTCAAAGACCATTCTTTGAGGCGGCAAGCCGAGGCAATCCTGCATCCGGAGATATTCAGGCTTATGAAGCATGAGATTGATTGGGTCAGCTCACAGGGACATAAGATCGTGATAGCAGAGGTGCCGCTTCTTTTCGAGGCTGGGTGGCAGGAATTTTTTGACGTAACTATAGCTATTTATGCAACACACTTAAAATGTTATGAACATCTTGTCAAAAAACGCGGGGTTTCAGCGAAACTTGCTAATGCCATGCTTGCTGCACAGCTTTCAGGGGAGGAGAAGGCTATGTTAGCTGATTTTGTGGTGAACAACACTGGCACAATGGCGGATTTTACGAAAGAGCTTGAAAGGTTGGCGGACTTTATTATAGGAAGTTCCATCATGTATAGAAAGGAGCAGATACTATGTCTTTAAAAAATCAAAAAAGCAGGTCAGTCAGGTTCTGTATTTTTTTTTCAGCGACGTTATTTTCATCAGTTTCAGCCTTCAGTGCAGATGAGATTATAAGCACGGCAAAGGAGCAGAAATCCGTTGCAGTAACTATCTATAACCAGAATATGGCGCTCATCAAGGACAAGCGCAGGATTGCTGTGCCTCAAGGCAGGCGCAGCCTTGCATTCCGGGAGGTGAGCGCAAACATGCAACCAGAGACAGCCTTGCTTACAGCAGACAACCTGGGTGTCGTGGAGCAGAATTTTGAATTTGACCTTTTGACCCCTCAATCTCTTCTTCAAAAGTATGTAGGCAAGGACGTGGAGGTGGTCAGGACCCACCCCACAACCGGCGAGGAGACCAGAAAAAAGGCAAAGGTTTTAAGCTCAAACAGTGGCGTTGTGCTTGAGATGCAGGATCACATTGAGATGGGGATGCCTGGCCGCCTGATTTTTCCGGATGTGCCGGATGATCTGCGGGACAAGCCAACCCTTACCATGCTTGTGGACAGCAGTACAAACAGTCAGCAGGATGTGGAGTTGACCTATCTTTCCTCTGGCCTTGGCTGGAAGGCTGACTATGTGGCTGAGTTAAACCATGATGACACGAAGGCCGATATAACAGGCTGGGTCACGCTCACAAACACAAGCGGGGCAACTTACCAGAACGCCATGCTCCAGCTCGTTGCAGGGGATGTGAACAGGGCAAAGCCTGAGAGGATGGCTGATCAGATGGTTGGAATGAAGGCGGCCATGCCGGCAGCTCCTGCCCGTGAGTCCATGGCAGAGGAATCCATGTTTGAATATCACCTCTACACCCTTGGCAGGCCGACCACCATTAAGGACAACCAGACAAAACAGATTTCGCTGCTTCAGGCATCAGACGTACCATGCAGGAAGGAATACCGCCTGAAGGGAAACGACTATTACTATCGCTCCCATTATGGAGAGCTTGGCCAGGCCATGAAGGTCGGAGTTTTTATGGAGATCAAAAACACTAAGGCCAACAATATGGGTATGCCAGCCCCAAAAGGCGTGGTAAGGGTCTATAAAAAGGATTCAAAGGGAAACATCCAGTTTGTCGGGGAAGATAGGATAGATCACACCCCGGAGAATGAAACCATCCGCCTGAAACTCGGGGATGCGTTTGATATCACGGCTGATAAAAAGCAGACGGCATTTGTCAAGAAAGAGGGTTTTTCACCCTATAATTACGTTTATGAGGCCTCGTTTCAGGTTGATATTAAAAACGCCAAGCCTGAAAAGGTTACAGTCAATGTCATAGAACCTGTTCCTGGTGACTGGGAGGTGCTCAAACAGTCACATCAGCACATCAAGGATGCTGCCAATACTGCCACTTGGGCGATTGAAGTTCCTCCAAAAGGCAAGTCAACTCTGACATACACAGCACGGGTTAGGTTTTAAC
>DYLC01000045.1 GCA_020722285.1 Desulfobulbus propionicus
ATTAAGCATTAAGCATTAAGCATTAAGCATTTCTAATACCTTACCATCAAAACTCAATTCTACATTTTTTTGCCTCTTCTGGCAGGCGTCTTTGCCGCTGCCAGAGAAAAACTAATCTTGTCTGTCCCAACATCCTCCACTGTAATAACAGTATCTCCAGCCTTCTTCTGCTCCAGCATCTCAGCCAGTTCACGGGCTGCTCCCTTGAACCTGACTGAAAGCAGCAGGATTCCACCAGCCTTGTTCCAGCCTTCTTCCTTGAGAAGCGAAACCTTTTCAGTTGTTTTCAGCAGATTTTCCACTTCTGTTACTGACCTGAAGGTCAGAACACCTGTGATGCTGACCTTGAGAGGAAGTCCGTTATTTAAAAAATCCTGAAAGGAAGTCATGATCTGGCTTGTAATGTAGCCCTGCACAGCCTTTTCAGAGGATTTTTTAAGGGCTTCTGTTGCTGCTGCAAGCTCACTCATATGGGCTTTCACTGCCTGCTCCACCACTGAGCCAATGACCGCGCCTGTCTGACAGTTGAGTATCCTGAGCTGAAGACTTGCCTGCACAGAGTTAAACCCGCTTCCAGCCACTGCCTCTCCGCTGTTTTGCGCCATTGCCTTTCCAAGCACCAGATACTGGGCGCCGACCATCATGCCAAGTGCCTGACCCGCAGCATCATTGCCAGACAAAGCAAGAAGCGCCTGATCCTTTGCAGATGCCTGTGACAACTGCGCCTGATCCACCAGTTCAAAGCCGTTCTTTTTGAGCTGGGCAATAAGTTCTGTTTCGGCAAGTCTCATGCCGCCAAACTTCATGGCGCTGTAATCCTCTTCGATCAATACGGCGAGTTTCGGACGTTCCATTATATCAAGCAGGATATTCAATGCCCGCAGGTCATCCTTGACCAGATTTGCAGAGACAGTCGCCCTGATACTGACCTCGCAGACCTTTGCCTCCTCACTTTTTGAAATGACTTCATAGCCATGTATGTAACCCTCTGTTTTTGTGAATATCAGGTCTTTTTTGAGCTGAAAGTTTTCAACTTCTGTCTGGGAATGAAGCATTGTGCCAGCAACCTGCTCCACTGCCTTTCGCATGGCATCACGTGTGGCGGCATCACACGAGACATCAGACATGCCTGAAACAACAACCTCCTGCCTCTGACCTGTATCATCAGCGCAAAGGTGTGTTGCTCCAAGAAATATCCAGCAAAAAACAGATAAAATATGTATGAATTGTCTTAATTTCATAGTTGACTCCAAATAAAAAGGCGCTTCAGAAAAAGCGCCTTGATAGATTCAGCTTAAAAATGAACTATAAGCGATGAATAGACAGTGTGTTCCTCAACATCCTGAGAGAAGCCAATATCCTCAAGCGTGCTTCCTCCGACATCGTTTCCAAACTTGTACTGATATGCGATATCGAAAACGTAATTTTTATAGGCTATGCCTGTTCCAAGGGCAAATCCGTAGTAATCGTCAGGCGAGTCATCAGACGGCGCCGGGTCATAGAACACACCTGCCCTGACTGGCACAGTGAACTTTTCGCCGATAAACAGGTATTCACAACCCAATCTGAACCATGTAGTATCTGATATGTCAGCATTTTCCTTGCCGCTGATAGGAGATAATCTATTGCCCTGAGAGTCTTCATATTCAAAATGGCTCCACTGGGTGTGATAGAAATCTGCCGCTACTGTAAAGGCGTCAGAGAAGCGATACGCCAATCCGAAGCCCAATGACATTGGCATGCGCAGGTCTTCGCCGTAACGGTCTGATGTGTTGGTCACGACATTTGCATCGGGAAAATCAGGGTATGAGGTGGATTCATGCCTTGTGATCCTGTGGCTTATGTCAGCCTTGAAAGGCGCCTTTAAAACGCCTCCGGCTGTGAGATGTTCTGTCATCCTCCAAAGAAAACCGAGGTTCATGTTCCAGCCTTCAAAGTCATACTCCTCTTTTTTTGCAAGATCATATATGCCGCTTATACCGCCAAGATCAAGAGCGCCTGTATTGTGATATTTCTGTTTCCATTTGTTTTCATTGATGAAATCACCCCAGTAATTGAGGGTGGCGCCTGCTGAAAAGTCAGGCGTGAACCTTACGGCATAAGCCAGACCAAGCGCATAAATGTCGCCTTCCTGCTCGTATTTGTATTTATTTGACTGCCATGTGCTGTCAAAGATGTAGCTGAAGCTCCAGTCCCTGTTAAAATCATAAAGCTGCTGATAATTGAGCGAAACGATCATGTTTTTGCCAAATGCCTCAAAAGGGTAGGCTGCGCTCAGGTAGTTGACATTGGCATCGTCAGTATATCCGGTTGAAGTCGCCTCAGGGTGCATCGCAAAGGTGTTTGCCTCGCTTCTGTGGGTGTACTCAGTGACAATTGAGATTTCAGGCTTTTCAAGCTGAATCAGCCCTCCAGGGTTCCATGAAGCAGCCGTGGCATCATCTGCAACAGGGATGAATGCGCCACCCATGCCAAGCGCCCTTGCGCCTGAACCGACAGGATTAGGCGACATGATCTCTATGCGCTCAAGCGGATTGCCTTCTGCAAACGCCAAGAACGGTTGGCATACAGCGACAGAAAGCGCAACAGCAAAGACATAGCTGAAATCCACACCCATTTTTCTGATTTTCATTTGATTTGTTCCCTCCTGATTTTGTTTCTGTTCCTGTGATGATTTTTTGTAAAATTTACACATTTACGCTCAAATCTCAACCTTATTTCTATATAAAATTGTATTTTTAACGAATATTCCGCTATCGGACTATCTTCTTAGTGCTTATCTATAAATAAAATATTGCATTTTTGCTATTAACAACGAGTTGCCTCGCCTTCAGATAAGACCGAACTACAGAATTTTATGCATAGACGCTGCATACGTTGGTAAAGAAGAGGTGGTCATAGCTAATGGTTTTGTGCCTCACATCCGCCCCAGAGGAGAAAAAGTTGATACGAGAAGTTTGCGGCAGTCAACTAAGAAATACAATAAAGAATTTTCGTAGTTACTTTTTTTACAATCAACAACACTGTTATCGACGAAATAGCTTTTGGAACCTTCCTTTTATAACTTCCTGCTCAAAGACGAAAGACAACAAAAAAAGCCGCTGATTCAGCGGCTTTTTTTGTTGTTTAAATTCTCACAAAATCAAGTTGTCTATCTCTTTTTGAGACCCTTCTCGAAAATGCGCTCCATCTTTGTTGCAGCAGCAGCAGCCCTGTCAGCAGCATCAGCAGCCTTATTTGCAGCGGCCTCAGCCCTCTTTGCTGACTCAGCAGCAGAAGAAGCAGCCTGCTGAACCTGACCTACAGCAGCAGCAGCCTTGCTTGCAGCATCCTCAGCCTTTTGAGCAGATGCCTTTGCCTCATCAGCAGACTTGATGGCCTTCTCCACCAACGCCTTATCTTCCTTGTTAAGTGCGCAACCGCCAAGATTGAGCGCGATTGGAAGAGCGGCAAGAACAATAGCCCTTGAAATGTACTTCATGGTACCCTCTTTGCTGAACATAGTTCAACTCCTTTTGTTTCTTAAGATTAAGTTCAAAGAACATCGAAATATTAGACTGTTCTTTTTTTTTTTCAAGAGGTTTTTTGCAATCATAATTAAAAAATTTGGTAACATTTTAGCAACTCACCCCACCCGTGGCGGGAATTTATCATAAAGTAACTTTTGACTATTTTTGCCAAAATTGCCAGTGGAAACCAAAAAATACGCAATTTTAACATTTTAGCAACTCACCCCACCCGTGGCGGGAATTTATCATAAAGTAACTTGGGTATTTTGAAGGATGGTTATAAAATATGAGAGGCAGCCGGACAGTGAAGGCCGCAAAGCTATTGGTGCCATATATGCCCGGAAGTTAGCATGGTCTGACAGTTGACCGTTTTATCACTGATGAAGCGAAAGCTATCCCAAAAGGATATGGAGTTATGAAGTTACGCATGCAAAATAATTACTGGCAGTTTTTATAATATTTTCAGTTGACAAAACAAAAAAAGCCCGTAATATATTTCGTCTCTTGCCGGGCCTATAGCTCAGTTGGTAGAGCCACCGGCTCATAACCGGTTGGTCCCAGGTTCAAGTCCTGGTGGGCCCAATTTCATAAACAATTTTAGAATGTGACACCTACAGCCTCTGATATCTGGAACACCATAATTGAGTGGGCCCCACTGGAGCTTGCAGAAAAATGGGATAATTGTGGCCTTCAATCAGGTCATCCATTAAGCCCTGTACAGAAAGTCCTGCTTGCTCTTGACCCATCAGAAGCCCTCCTTCATGAGGCCATCAGGCAAAAGGCGCAGATGGTCATCACGCATCATCCCCTTATTTTTCAGCCTCTTAAAAGTTTAGACCTTTCAAAATACATATCCCGCCTCGTGGCGGGTTTTTTGCGTTTTGACATAACCTGTTATTCAGCTCATACAAATCTTGACTCTGCTCAGGGGGGTGTGGCTGATGTCCTTGCTGCACATCTTGGGCTTTTCAATCTCAAGCCTCTGATTCCATCAGCAACAAATAAAGATGCAGGGCTTGGAAGGGTAGGGGAGTTGACTGTTTCGGTCTCGATGGATGACATAGCTGACAAGCTTGCCAGAATACTTAACACCAAGACAGTTATGATAACAGGAGCGCCAGAAACTCTGGTAAAAACAATCGCCCTTTGTCCAGGCTCAGGCTCTGACTTGTGGGAAATGGCGAAAAAAAACGGGGCTGACCTCTATATTACAGCGGAAATCAAGCATCATATAGCAAGAGAGGCTTTGGAGACAGGCTTTCTGCTTATAGACGCAGGGCATTTTAAGACTGAGGCTGTGATCCTGCCAAAGATCAAGGATATTTTGTTAACCGCATCCAGGGCCAGAAATTGGGGCATAGATGTAGATATTTTTCAGTTGGAAAACCAACCCCTTTCTCTTTTTGAAGATTGCAAAGGGGTAAAAAGCTTAAAAGGAGTAGAAATTGAAAGAAGAACTCAAACCACTGCTTGAAATTCAGGCAATCGACCTGCAGATACGAAAACTTGAACAGGATATCAAGGTGATTCCGGACAGGCTCAATATCTTGACCGCCTCCTGTGACACAATTTCAAAGCAAATTGAGGAGATTGAAGAGGAATTAAAGGAGATAACCGCTCAGAAAATCAACATTGAGGACGAGATCGAACTGGAAAATGCAAGGCTTGCCAAGGATCAGCAGAAGCTTAACTCCCTTAAAACCAACAGGGATTATAATACTATGCTCAAGGAAATAGATGGGATAAAGACTGCCAATGCGGCCCGTGAAGAAGAGCTTGTGCAGCTGATGGCTAAGGGCGAAGAGAGGCAAAAAGAATGTGATGAACTTAAAAACAAGGTCACACAACTCAAAGAAGAGATACGGACTGAAAATATTGTTGTCCAGAAAGAATCAGATGAGTTGAAAAAACTGCTGACTGATTTGACAGCCCAACGGGATGAGATAGCAAAAAAAGCTAAAAAAGATCTCTACACAAGGTATATGTTTTTAAGGGATAAGCGGGCGGGGATAGCCCTGGCAGCCATTTCAAGCAAGGCTTCATGCGGTGGCTGCCACATGAACATTCCACCGCAACTTTACAACGAACTTTTAAGAAATGAAAAGATACATTACTGTCCTACTTGTCAGCGCTTCATTTATATACCTGTTGAGCCAAACAATAACAGCGCATCACAGTAGTTCCAGAACCCTCTATTGCATGGCTTGTTCATTTTGCAGACTTGCATATCCGGCTTGTATCTTGGGTCTGAAAGTTTTAAATATATTTCATGTGAGTCAGTGTGTGATCGCTGGTTAATTTTGATGCAACCAGAGGAAAGTCCGGGCTCCGCAGGGCAGGGTGGTCTATAACGCAGACCGGGGGCAACCCCAGGGAAAGTGCCACAGAAAATACACCGCCGTTTACGGCAAGGGTGAAAAGGCGAGGTAAGAGCTCACCGCCAGGACGGCGACGTCCTGGGCAGGGTAAACCCCACCAGGAGCAAGGCCAAATAGGGAGGCGACAAGGGCTGCCCGTCCATACCTCCGGGTTGGCTGCTTGAAGGCATTGGCAACAATGCCTCTTAGATGAATGATCACGAAGACCTCGTGTCTGTACAGAACCCGGCTTATAGCTGGCTCACATCTTTTAGTATCAAAAATCCACACAAGGTAGCCATAATGACCCCATTTGACATTATAAACAAGAAACAGAAGGGTGAGCCTGTAACCATGCTCACAGCCTATGATTATCCGACTGCCAAAATGCTTGATGAGGCAGGGATAGACATGATACTTGTAGGAGATTCCCTTGGAATGGTTGTCCTGGGTTATGAATCCACTGTACCTGTGACAATGGATGAGATGATACATCATGCCAGGTCAGTTTGTCGCGGGGCAAAAAAATCCCTCGTCATCGGGGATATGCCATATTTATCCTACCAAATTAACACAGTTGAGGCAGTGAGGAATGCAGGAAGATTTATAAAAGAGGCAGGCTGTCAGGCTGTCAAGATGGAAGGAGGCAGTGAGTACGCTGATACTGTCAGGGCCTTAGTGAAGGCAGGCATCCCTGTCATGGCGCATATCGGACTTACACCGCAGACAGCTACAGCGCTTGGCGGCTACAAGGTGCAGGGAAAAGACATTGGGTCAGCAAAGAGGATATGGAATGACGCCAGAGCGCTTGCAGAGGCAGGGGCATTTGCAATCCTGCTGGAATGTGTGCCTGCAAATCTTGCAAAAAAAATAACCGAAGACGTGAACATTCCAACCATTGGCATTGGAGCAGGGCCTCATTGCGATGGGCAGGTACTGGTATTTCACGACCTTGTAGGGCTTTATCCGAAATTCACCCCGAAGTTTGCGAAAAAATACGCTGATCTTGCTCCGGTAATCAAAAAAGCAGTGGAAGATTTCAGGGATGAAGTAATAACCAGGAAATTTCCGGAAACCTGTCACAGCTTTGCCGGGGATGATAATTTGCTTAACTTAATAACATAACAATTAACTTAATAATTCACATGGACTACAGCACATTATTAACAGTTTTTACGACAGTTTTTCTGGCTGAAAATAGACAATCGTTAAGGCCTGAAAAAGCTACGCCGTTGTATGTGATTCGCATAAGAACCATTATGTAAAATTGGAGGTATATAAAATTTGATATATATAAAGGTATGCGGCATCACCTCCCTTCAGGGTGCAGTGAACGTATGCAACGCTGGTGTAAACGCAATCGGGTTTATATTTGCAAAAAGTCCTCGCAGAATTACACCTGATTGCGCCCGTGAAATTATTGCCAGAATCCCTCCATACATACAAACTGTCGGCGTATTTGTAAACGAGCAGCCTGAAGCCATCTCAGAAATTATCAGATACTGCGGCATTGACATCGCACAACTTCACGGTGAGGAACCTGTGTCTGTCTGCAACGCCCTGTCACCTCGTGTAATGAAGGCTGCAAGGGTCAAATCCTCAGAGGATTTAAAACAGCTTCATATATTCGATGGAAATGTCAGGGGTATTTTACTGGATTCATTTTCCGAAAAAGGTTATGGTGGAACAGGAAAAATTTTTGACTGGGCTATTGCTGTAGAGGCTGTAAGGCAATTTCAAAGTCCGGTCGTACTTGCAGGCGGTCTGAGCCCGGACAATATCGTCGACGCCATCCTTCAGGTTAAACCCTATGGCGTGGATGTAAGCTCAGGGGTTGAACTTGAGCCTGGCAAAAAAGATATAGAGAAGGTGAAGTTATTTGTATCAAGGGTAAGAGAAACGGAAAGGAGGCTCTTTACATGAATTCTCAATCTTTTATTGAGCTTCAGGAAAAGGAAGAATGTCTCAAGCATGCAGTGGAAATTACAAAGGCCTATGCCCAGTCTGGTGAAAACAAGCATGGAAATCTGATGGATTTTCTGGAACATGTTTATGAAAAGCTTGTTCAGATAAAACAGTCTATGCATTTTGAAAGTACGAAAAAATAGTTTTTTGTACTCATATCTTTAAGGAGTTTGTCATGTTAAACACATCATCCTACACGCTTTACAGCGGAGGCCTGAAGGGCACAGAAGCAGAATTTGGACGAATTGCTGAACTATGGGGCGTAAGGGAAATAACCTTTTCATACAAAGGGCATCAGATGGAACGGGCAAAGGATGTCTATGTTCTCACAGAAGACGAGCTTCAGCAGGGGGATGTCAGCATGGCAATTGTCTCCAAGCGCATGGGCAGGACATATTCCGAGGCTGAAAAGATCAGAAAGGTTATCCAGTCCATCTTTCACATGGTAAATAAAGGTCATCAGGTATTTGTAATTGGCTGGATACAGCCTGACAAGACCGTCAAGGGCGGGACTGGCTGGGCAGTTGAGCTTGGAAAGTTCTTTGGCAGACCAATCAGTGTCTTTGATCAGGACAAAAATACATGGTTTTCGTGGGACGGTTCAGGGTGGACGCCAGATGAACCTGTGATTTCACACAAAACCTTTACAGGCACTGGAACAAGATATCTGTCAGATCAAGGAAAGCAAGCCATCCGTGAGTTGTATGAACGCAGTTTTGGTCAGCCTCCAGCCCAAGCCTGATATTTAACCATTGTTTTGTTAAAAGCGCCCTTAGGCGCTTTTTTTTGTATCTAATCCCTTGCCGGCTCTCTGGAGGATTGCATGAAAATGCATAGCACCTGAAAAATAGAGTAAACAATAGCTTTGATATTATGAGCCACAGACTTTAACTGTAACAATTTGTTTTCCTTGATCTTTTTAAAGTAAAAACAAAGTGTGATTACAGATAGATATAAAATTTAATCAAAAAATATCAACGAAATCTTTATAGTTACCTGTTGTTGATAACCCCCCTGCCCTTCCTGCTCATTTGTCTGTAGCTGACTTTGACATCGTCTTCTTTTTTTGTAACATTGCCGTCAAATATTGTTCGAGGGTTAATGGAAAAATATGAGTGATACAAGCTGGGAAGCAATCAGGGAGTATTTAAAGTCAAAGATTTCTGAAAGCAGTTATGAGGTCTGGATCAAGCCTATCACGCTGATCTCTTGTGATGATGACAGAATAGAACTTCAGTGTCCTAATCGTTTTTTTGCCAACTGGGTTCATGAACATTATCTGTCTATTTTAAAAAATGAGCCCAGGTTTAATCAGGTTGCAGGTCAGATCAATTTTATCTTTGCAGAACAGCAGACACAAAGCGCCAATGATCTCAGGCCGGAAAAGCTGAATGTAATACACAAACCTCTTATCGAGGTTACCAGGCCATCTTTTTCATCCCGTTATACCTTTGACGAGTTTATCGTAGGCCAGTCCAATCAATGGGCATACGATGTCTGCAACGCAACTGCAAAGGGAGAGATGCCCTCGTCCAACATTATATACCTTTGCGCCAGGACAGGGCTTGGCAAAAGCCATCTTGCCCATGCTGTCGGAAACACCTTGTTTGACAGACACCCAAGCTCACGGCTGAATTATCTCTCCGCAAACGAGTTCACGTCACAGGTGGTTCGTGCGATCAAAGACGGCAGTATAGATGCATTCAAGCAGAGATTTCGCGGCAATTATGATGCGCTGCTTCTTGAAGGGGTACACTGCCTTATGGGACGTGAGCGAACCCAGGCTGAACTTGCGATTGCCCTTGATTACATGATGGAGGCTGAAAAGCCTGTTATTGTCACTTCTAATGCAGCTCCGGCCCAGTTGCAGGCGCTTGATGAGCAGCTCCATTCCAGATTAAATTCTGCCCTTGTAGTATCCATAAATCCACCGGACAAAGAGACAAGACGGAGGATAATCCTCAGAAAGGCCAGGTATCATGGGTTGTTAATCCCTGACGAAGTGCTGGAATTTCTTGCTGAAAATCTTTCCGGTGATATAAGACGTATTGAAGGGGCAGTAATAGGGCTTGTTGCAAGGGTTAATTTCCGACACAATGTCAATCTTGATATGGCAAGAGAGATTGTGTCGAATCTGTTAGGTCGTACAGAGACAGTTTCAGTTGATACGATCAGAAAACTTGTATGCAAACACTATCAAGTCAGCCATGAGGAGTTGAAATCCAAATCCCGTAAACGTTCTGTTGTGTTTCCAAGACAGGTTGCCATGTTCCTGAGCAGAAAATTTACACACGCCTCCCTACAGGTCATAGGAATGGAGTATAACAGAGATCATGCAACTGTGCTTCACTCCATCAACAACCTGACAAAACAGATGAATACCACTGTAAAGACGAGACTTGAGGTTGAATATCTCACAGAGCAGATTGAAAAGGCCATGTGGAAATAAAGACTGGTTTCTTGCCCCCTCACAACCCCAGACACTACCTTATCTATTAGTAAAAAGGTTAATGTCAAAAGATTTACAGGCTAATCAGGCTGATTCTGCATGATATTCTCAAGACAGTTATCCAGCTTTTTTGAGGAAACTGTCAAAATGGTCTTGAGTTCAGGGGCAAAAACCGAAATTATGTACTCATTTACCATCATCGAATATTGCTCAAATACCTCAGGGATATCCTCACGTTTCAGTGAAAGCATCTTCAGCTTTTCAAGATATGGCGTTACCTGTTCTGCCTTCAGCCTATCCTTTGATGGGTTATCAAAGCCCCGTTTTGCCCTTATGAGCAAGGCTTTGAGATAGCGGGGGATGCGCTCCACCTCAGCAAGTCTCATGTTCAGAGGAAAATCGTCAGGCACAATCCTACGCAGCTCTGTGTCTAATTCCTTTTTCAGCGCTGTTGTGGCCTGAGTCCTGGGCCTGCATGCGCAGTAAAGGCGATCAATCTCCTTCTGAGCCTTTGCCTGGACATTCAAGACAGAGGTCACAGAATCTATGATTTTATAGCCTTTGGGCATTATGGCAGCCTTTACAGTCTTTAGTGTGTTGAAAAACGTATTGCAGTCAAGAGGGGTAATGGTCTGTGGCAGCAATTCCTTCTCCAAAATAGCGGCAAGTTTGTTCCTTACAGCTCCCCTGTCAGGCATTCTGGCCACGCCATGCAGACTCAGAACGCCTGCTGTCTTTGCAGGTTTGATTGTCAGCTCAGCCTGTTTGCAGAGATAGTCGAGTTCTTTTGAAAGCTCACGCAAAAAAAGTGCCTTTATTGCTGCTTTCTGGCAATCTTCAGCGCTTTTTTTGTCTATAAAGACCCTCAGAAAAAGCCTTTCATTTTCAAAGGACAACGCAGGAAACCCCTCAAACCCGCTTACAGGCTCCATAATACGTTCAGGCAAAGGCGAAAGCCCTTCAATGCCCTTTAGTTCCCGCTCCCATTTTCTGACAAAACCCTGCCATACAGGGCTTTGTCTTTGAAGCTCAAGCACATCCAGAGAGATTTCCTCCCTCAGTTTTGCAAGGTCTCTGCCTGACGCCAGCGTCTTGCCTGAAGGAGAGATGATCTCAAAGCGCATTCTCAGGTGGGATGGCAGCAGCGCAAACACATTGCCTACCTCCTCTCTGAGCCTGGCCTTGTCTGGCCTCAGTTCAGGACATACATCAATAATGGCCAAGGCAAATGCCTCGTCAAAACATAGAGACAGGTCTTTTGATCTGATTGCATGCAACCTTCGCGAGATTTCAGCAGCGCTTTCCGACAGTGGCATGAGTCTTTGTCTGAGCGGCTTTGACATCAGCTTCAGGATTGCAAGGGTCTTGTCCTGGATCATTGCAGGCACAAGCCATTCAAAAGAAGAAATATGCCTGTCTGAAGACTGCCCAAACGACGTATTGAATATCCTTTCAAGATTCTGGGCCGGGATTTGGGCTGTGACACCGTCTTTTTCAGAACCTGGGCTAAAGGAATAGACAAGCGGTATCTCAATGCCATCCATCACGAGATGGCCAGGATACTGATCAAGATTGCTTTCCTTCATTGCCTCGCTCAAAAGCACATTTTTTTCAAGGCGAAGAGGCTTGTCCCCTGTTTTTTTTACAGCCCACGCCAGGCTGCGTTCATCTATCAGGGCGCTTCCACATCTGTTTTCAAGCTCTGACAGCCCCTGAGACAGCAATCTGATCGCCACCTCTTCATCAAGGCTGAGGTCTGCTCTTCTGGTCATGGAAGAGATTGACTCTATCTCGGCAAATGCTGCGTTATTGTGCTCCACGAAACCGAACCTCTTTTTGAATGCGCCGGGAAAGATTGCCTCCCTTACAAATATATCCCTCGCATCATCCGGTTTGATCCTGCTGTAACTGACCTTTCGCGACTCCACCACTGTAAGCCCGAAAACTGTCACTTTTTCCCAAGCCACTACCTCTCCGCGTTCCTTTTCCCAGTGGGCATCTGCCCACGACCTTTTTGCAAATTCACCTGCTGTCTGCTCAATCCATTCAGGCTTTACCTCAGCCACAACCCTGGCATAGAGCTGGCTCGTTTTTATAAGGTCAGAACAAACAATCCACCTCGGTCTTTTTTTATAAAGACACGAGCCTGGAAACAGAAAAATCTCCCTATCCTTTGCCCCGCGGTATCGTGTCCCCTCCTTGTGAAGCCCGATATTGCAGAGAAAGCCGGTTAACAACGAACGGTGTATCGCCTCGTAGCTGGCAGGCATTTGATTCAAGGAAAAACCGCCTGCCTCCGCCAGGGTCTCGATAATCTGACTGTAGATATCCTGCCATTCAAGAAGCCTTGGATATGAGAGAAAATGTTCCTTGCAGTATTTTCTTAGCTTTGTCCTGCTTATGCCCTGTTTTTCGTACTCTTTTATCCTGTTCCAGATATTTAGCAAAGTAATGAAGTCCGAATCTGTGGAGCGGAACAATGCGTGAGCCTGTTCTGCCTGCGCCTTTTTTTCAACAGGATACTCACGTGGGTCCTGGATGCTGAGCGCCGCAACCAGAATTGCAGCCTCTTTCAGACATCGCTCTCTGTTGGCCTGAATCAGAATGCGGGAAAGCCTTGGATCAAGAGGAAGCGTAGCCATAAGCCTTCCGTTTTCAGTCAGACTTCCATCCAGTTTCAGGGCGCCAAGCTCCCTGAGTGTGGTGAAACCTTCCTTTAAAAGGGATTGGTGTGGCGGGTCAACAAACGGAAATCTTTCGACATCCCTGATGCCAAGGTCAAGGAGTTTGAGTATTACCTCCGCAAGGTTTGAACGCAGGATCTCAGGCGGGGTATAGACTGGGCTTGCAAGATAATCCTCTTCGCTGTAAAGGCGCACGCAGATGCCGGGGGCTGTCCTGCCTGCCCTTCCGGCACGTTGGTCAGCGCTTGAACGGCTGATTCGGCTCACGGGCAGGGCCTTGGTCCTGGAACCGGCGCTGTAGCGCGATATCCTTGCAAAGCCTGTGTCAATCACAAAACGGATGCCGGGGACTGTGATGGATGTCTCTGCGATATTGGTAGCCAGGACTATTTTCCGGCGGAATGAGGGTTTAAAGATGAGGTCCTGCTCCCTGGCTGAAAGCCTGCCATACATGGGAAGCACAAGGGATGAATTCTCAGAGGCTGAAAGGATTGAAGCCGCCTCCCGTATCTCCTTTTCAGTGGCAAAAAAAACAAGGATATCCCCAATTCGCGCTTGTCTTTCCATTTGTCTGACTGCGCTTACAGCCAGGTCAACTGTAGTAGCATCCTGTTCATAAAGAAGCCTTTCCGGTGTGACATACCGTTTTTCCACAGGAAACCCCCTGCCTGGTATGCTTAGTATCGGCGCTCTGTCAAAGGCATCAGAGAAACGCTGGGGTTCGATAGTGGCTGATGTGATTATGAGCTTCATGCCCCTGCGTTTTTTAAGGATATTCTTTAAAAGCCCCAGGAGCAGGTCAATATTCAGACTTCTCTCATGAGCCTCATCCACGATGATCGTGTCATATTCCCTGAGCCAACGGTCTGAACGAAGCTCGGAAAGCAGTATGCCGTCTGTGACGAACTTGATACGAGTAGCCTCGGTCACGTCAGACCTAAATCGTATCTTATAACCCACAAGCGATGACCCAAGGCCTGATGCCTCACACTCTTCCGCCACACGCCTTGCCAGGGAACGCGCAGCCACACGACGCGGTTGGGTGCAGACAATCCTGGCGCGCCTTCCCTGGCCTGCCAAAAGGGCAATTTTAGGAAGCTGTGTGCTCTTTCCGCTTCCTGTCTCACCAGTTATAACCACCACCTGATTTTCCCTGACTGCCAGCACCAGATCATCCCAGACAGATGCAATCGGAAGGCCGGGCGGCGGGGAAATGGCCTTTAAGTCTTGATCAGAGACAGTAGTCTGTAATATAGGGATTTGTGCGTTTTTCTTTGGCAATAGTGGAAGTCGGGCTGTCACCGTAGTCGTGCCCAGGATAGACAATGGTTTGATCTGGAAGGCCAATTATCTGTTTTTTAAGGGAACTGATAAGGGTGTTAAACGAGCCACCTGGCAGATCAGTCCTTCCAACTGCCCCGACAAACAGACTGTCACCGGTAAAAAGCAGACCGTGTCCAAGAAGACAGACAGAGCCTGGACTATGCCCAGGGGTGTGCAGAACCTTAAATACACAACTGCCTATCCTGATTTCATCTCCATCCTGGATATGGATGTCCGCCGGTTCATGAGGCTCAAAACCCCATGCCCTGAACATCTGTACTATGTCTGACCGCCTAAAAAGCTCGTCATCTTCAGGGTGCATTATGACATTGGCGCCCGTCAGGGTCTTAAGCTTCTGATTACCGCTGGTGTGATCAGCATGTCCGTGGGTGTTCACAATGTACTTCAGCGTGAGCTTTGCATCTCTGATGTCTTTAGCAATGCGATCTTCATCGCCTGCCGGATCAATGACGAATGCCTCGCTAGTATCAGGACATGATACAAGATACGCATTCACTGCCAATTGTCCTACTATGTATGTCTTTACAGATGGCGTCATTTTTTCCTCTTTGGAGGTTCTAAAAATTGATCTTTTGCCCGCAAGCGTCAGCTTTCCTAACCCTGCAAAGCAGGGTGGGCATGGTTGTGTTATTTTTCGGCTGAAAAGCTTACATACAGGAAGTATGCTGCGCTTTTCAGCCTCTTAATACCTTGTTCTTGAATGAAAAATTTAATTTTTAGAGGTTCCATTTACATGAAGTTGTTGCGATAAATTTCGATTTAACTGTCCTTTTTGAATATTGCACCCTGACTGTCAGACATATCTGGCTCTTCAGTGAAAGCTATGGAATATTTGTCTGTGATCCATGCGGCAAGGTCCACCATCTTGCATTTTCGACTGCAAAATGGCCTGTAAGGGTTATCTGATACGATAGATTTCTTTCCGCAGTTGGGACAAGCGGTTGTTGTTGGCATAATATTATGACTCATAGACACATGATAATGAAGTTGATGCGTGATTGCAATGCTGTTCAAAAACTTGGAGAAATGTTCAGAACATAACAATCTGTTTTAAGGGAGGTTCCAAAAATTAAAAATTTTGTTCAAGGGCAAGGCATTTTAAGGCTGAAAAGCGCATATACTCCCTGTATGTGAGCATTTTCAGCCTCAAAATAACACAGACATCGGGCAAAAGGGCAATTTTTGAAACTTCCCTTAAGACACTTACACCATTTCCAGTCATGAAATCCCAATCACAGTTTTTTTGGGCATCAATCTCCAGGGCTGTTCGCACCCCAAACCGCGCCGAACGTTATCTGGAGTATAAGTCTCACTTACAATGCCCACCTGTTGATGGCTGAAGAAACAGGCCTGATAAGAAGGCTATTCAGGCACATAGACCATGCTACCGTCGTTGAGCTTATACGCAACGCCGAGTCTTTCACCCTTTCCCTGCACCTTTTCTTTGCTGACCTTTTTAATGCTTGATGGATTCGTAAAAAGTCCGAACGTCATCTAACCAATTAAAATCATTTATGAAACCTGGCAATTTATGTTGAATTTGTGGTCAGAATGTGGTATATATCCCTTATTATCAAAGAGCAATTTTCCGTTCTGCTGGGCAATTTTCCGGCGAACGTCGGCAGATTTGCTGCCGCTTGACCTTTGGGAAACTCAAATCGAGGCCGGACTTTTTACGAGACCATC
>DYLC01000046.1:0-1270 GCA_020722285.1 Desulfobulbus propionicus
ATAGTTACATCAGCAACAGCTTTTCATCCTGGATAAGCCTTGAATGGGTTTCACGCTTTCTGATAACAAAAAAATCCTTGCCATCTACTAAAACTTCAGCTGCCCTTGGCCGTGAATTATACTGTGACGACATGCTAAATCCGTATGCCCCAGCGCTTCTCACTGCGAGCAATTCTCCTTTTTTCATTAAAGGCAACTCTCTTTTTTTTGCGATAAAATCACCAGTTTCACAGATAGGCCCAACTACATTGCAAATCTGGCGCCTTCTTGTGTTAGCCACTTCATCCACTGGCTCAATATGATGATAGGCTCCATAAAGGCTTGGCCTTGCAAGGTCATTCATGGCAGCGTCAACTATGTAAAAATTATGTTCACCGGATTTTTTTCTATACAGTACTTTTGTAATCAGTGTCCCGGCATTGGCACAGACTGCCCTGCCAGGTTCGAGCACAATGGTGTGAGGCATATCTCCTACCTCTGCCAAAAGCGCCTTGACATAGGTCTCAGGCCCTGGAGGCAATACATCTTCAGGATTATATCTGACACCAAGCCCCCCTCCCAGATCAATGCAGGCTGTGGGAATACCCTTCTCAGAAAGTTTTTTCACCATAGCAACCACAAGCTTTGAAGCCTCTCTGAAAGGATCCAGATCGCAAAGCTGGGAACCAATATGACATGATATCCCTTTTATTGCGATGCCAGGCAGCTTCGAGGCTTGTTCATATGCGTTAATCACGTCTTCATATGCAATTCCAAACTTGTTTTCCTTAAGTCCTGTAGAGATATAGGGATGGGTCTTTGGATCTACGTTTGGATTTACACGAAATGCCACAGGCGCCTTGGTGTGCATGGAAACAGCAACGGCATTCAAAGCTGAAAGCTCCTCAAGGGACTCTACATTAAACATGAAAATACCAGCCTTCAGCGCCTCTTTAATCTCCTGGTCAGTCTTGCCTACACCGGAATAGACGATTTTTTGAGGATCAATCCCCGCCTTAAGGGAGCGAAAAAGCTCCCCTCCTGACACAATATCTGCGCCAGCCCCATATTTTCCAAGCAATTGAAGAACAGCTATATTGCTGTTTGCCTTGACTGCGAAGCAAACAAGATGACTTCTGTCAGCCATGGCGCGGTCAAAGGCATCAAAACTTCCCCTCAATGCCCTGGCACTGTAAACATAAACAGGTGTTTTGACCTTTTTGGCTATAAGCCCTATTGGGACTTCCTCACAATAAAGCTCAGCATTCTGATAAGTAAAATATTCCATGGT
>DYLC01000046.1:1370-15692 GCA_020722285.1 Desulfobulbus propionicus
CTATCCGGCAGTTTTAGCAATGGATACGATGACCTCTACCTCGCCATCAGGCAGCCCTGTAGCCCTTGCTATCTCATGTATCGTCCTTCCTTTCTCCCACAAGGCAAGCACAGTCTCATGAATCTCTCCGTCAAGCATTTTCTGAGACAAGGCAACATCAAAATCCGCCATGTCAGATCTTACATGGCGAAGCGTATTATCCCGCTCACGCGCAGAAACAAGCTGATCATTAGATGCACGAAAAGCCATCGCATTTTCCAGCTCTCGCAAGCGTTTTTCTTTATCTCTCAACTGAGCCTCGATTTCAAGAGAACGCTTTTCAGCATCAACAAGGCCTCGTCTTACCAACTCAACGGTTGCGATGTCAATAGAGCCCAATTTTTTATAAAGGAAAAAAATGACTAAAAGCAGAATTACGTCTAAAACGACCTGAAGCAAAAGGGCAATGAACTGGATATCATATTCGAATATATCCATAACAGGCTGCATCAAACCGGACTATCACTTCAAAATCGAACCGATAAGAATGACATCCTGTACAGCATACGGGGCAATATCTGTATTTATACGCTGGATAAGAGGCGTCTTATAGTGTAACAGGAAAGGATTCAGGTCGTTAGAACCGATTTCAAGACCCTTGAGCTCTCTGTAGATAGAATCCCTGAGCCAAGCCTCCTTGCGCAGCAAACCAGCCTCTATTTCATCATTTTCACACAACAAATCCACTTGAAGACTCAAAAAAACTGGTTGACCATGCTGGGTGGCAGGAATCAGAAAAGGTGCCAGCGTGATACGCTCTCCCTGGACTGACTTCGTACTTTCCCCTCCTCGTGGTTCCACCGAAGTGTCAGGCCTTTTTCCAAGCTCTTTTGACAGAATATCCTGATGGGCTTGGGCTGCATCCTGAGGCGCTTCCACACGAGACAACGCAGGCGGGGCAGGCACTGTTGGGACATCAGAAAGCTGCCAGAACACAAATACTGCGGCAACAGAAAGCAGAACAGAACCTGCAATACCCGCCAGCGCAATGCCTGTAGAGATCGAAACCACATTCTCTTCCCGGACATCACTGACCTGACCAGCCACAGGTCCATCACCGACTGTGTCCGCCTGTCCTTCCGTGACCTCCTCAATCAACGGAGTCGAAACAGGCTCAGTGGGTCTGGGTTTGTGTTCTTCAGCCTTTTTTTGTTCTATCTCAGCAAGATCATCTGCAAACTCCTCAAAGAGAGGAACATCAGAGCTTGTCTCATCTGCATCCCAAAGGTCGTCGTTTTGTTCAAGCTGTTCAGAAGCACCACCCTTCAGCTTTTCCTCTTCAGCAGCAAGATCGCCAAGAACATCGGAAATATCTTCCATTTCCTGAACTGCAGAAGCCTCTTTATCAGCGTTGCTGGATTCTGTCCGGGCTTCCAATTGTTCAAGCTGTTCAGAAGCACCACCCTTCAGCTTTTCCTCTTCAGCAGCAAGATCGCCAAGAACATCGGAAATATCTTCCATTTCCTGAACTGCAGAAGCCTCTTTATCAGCGTCACTGGATTCTGTCCGGGCTTCCAAAGGCTCCTGAGAAGCAGTTTTTCTGTCCGGCTCAACAGCCCAAAGAGAATCATCATCAGCTTTCTCAGCATGCAAAAAATTTTCGCCTTCTGTGTCTGAGGGTTTTGCTGGCGACTGCTGGAACAGATCGTCAAAGACCATCTCGTCAGTATCTGACGTTGGCTTATCCTGGAACTCGGGGAATGGGTCGTTCTTTTCTGAATTGCTGTTGGATGACATTAGAAAGAGAAAAAGGAATTAACCAAAAATTTTTTCTATCTTTTCACTGAGTGTTTCAGGGGTAAAGGGCTTGACAATATAATTGCTGACCCTTGCCTTTACTGCCTCAACGATATTTTCTTTCTGGGCCTCGGCAGTGACCATCAAAAAAGGAATATTTTGCAGCTTTTCATCTGCTCTTACCTTTTTCAAAAGCTCAATTCCTGTCATTTTAGGCATATTCCAGTCAGATACAATAAAATCAACAGGCTCTTTCTGAAGCATATCCCAAGCCACAGAACCATCATCAGCCTCTGCAAAATTCTTGAATCCCAGTTGTGACAGGATATTTTTTACTATCCTGCGCATAGTGGCAAAATCGTCCACTACCAACACTTTCATGTTATAGTCTATTGCCATTGCAGCCTCCGCATTAGTATCTAATTGTAAAAGCCTCAAATCTCGTCATTAACTTATCAGATGCCATGCGTTTTTTCAATCTCTCATAAGCGATTTTTCGACAATTGGGATGCCGTCAACTTTAATCCAATGACAAATATGATCTCAGCTTCATCATGGCCTTTGAGTGCATCTGTGATATGCGAGACTCAGTGTAACCCATAATTTCTCCTATCTCCTTCATAGTCAGCTCTTCATAATAATAAAGAGTCACTACCAGACGTTCTTTTTCCCGAAGGCTGGAGATTGCCTTGACAACCATGTCTCTGGACTCAAACATGTCAAGGGCAAGAAATGGATCTGAAACATCCGGACACGCCATCAACTCAAAGACGACCTCCTCACTTCCCTCTGGAAACCTGTGCCTCAATGTGTCAATATCCAGAAAGGTCGCACCCTTGGTCTCTTCAAGCAACCCAAAATACTCCTCCATGCTTATCCCAAGCTCCGCTGCCATTTCTTCATCTTCCGGAGGCCTTCCAAGGTCAAGCTCCAGCTTACGATGAACAGCAGACAACTCAGATGCCTTTTTCCGCACTGAACGAGGAACCCAGTCCATAGCCCGGAGCTCATCAAGCATAGCGCCTTTAATCCTGAACTCAGCATATGTTTTAAATTTTGTTTCCTTGCCCGGATTATATTTTTTTACCGCATCCATTAGCCCCATAATCCCTGCGCTGACCAGGTCATCTGTGGATATATGGGCAGGCAGCCTTCCGGCGAACCTGTCTGCCATGTACCTGATTGTAGGCATATATTCGAGAATAATCTCATTATGGTGATGGTTGGTTATTGCTCCGACATTTTTTTTAAGTATTTCATCCGCCCTGTCAAGAGGCTTGCTATAGGCCATATAACTCCATCTAACCCTCCTTGCCCCAGGCAAGGAACAAATGCTGCCAAAAGAACTTAATGTTTCCATCCTGTTTAACCTCTCCTCTGCTGTTTACCATGTTCAAAATCCTTGAAGCGACCTCTCTTATGGCCCTGCTGGCCTCGCTTTCAGGATAGATTTCTATAAGAGCCTGCTGCTGACATATTGCCTTGGAAACATTTTCATCTTTGAAAATACATCCAAGATAATCCAGAGAAAGCGCCCCGAGAAAACGATCAGTAACCCTTGCAAGCTGCTTGAAAACCCTTTGCCCCTCCTGCATGTCCCTTACCTGATTTACTAACAGTGAAAAATCCTTGATTTTATGCCGGGTCACCAGGATTTTGATCAGGGCATAGGCATCTGTAATTGACGTCGGTTCAGAGGTTACGACCACCACACGATGCCCTGCGGCAATATTGAAGTACAACACATTGTCAGATATGCCGGCAGAGTTGTCGATCAACATCACGTCGATTTCATCCCCAAACTCTTCCATTTCCTCAAGGAGAAACAATTTTTCGCTTTCTCCCATATTCAAAAGCTCTGTGGTGCCGGAACTGGCAGGCAGAATTATAATGCCTTTGGGTCCCTGCACAACCACTTCCCTGATTCCTTTCTGGCCAGAAAGCACATGGGCGATGTTATACTTTGGAGCTATTCCAAGCATAACATCTATATTGGCAAGCCCCATGTCTGCATCCAGAATCAGCACCCGTTTCCCCATATCCCTGAGTGCGATGGCTGTATTTAGCACCACATTGGTCTTGCCAACCCCACCTTTGCCACTACTTACAGAGATCACAACAGGGGGCCTCCCTATCTTGCGACGTTGAGCGCCTGAGCCTGAATTGCTCATCTGTTTGAGTCCAAATGCCTGATCCATAGATATGTCCATCTTATGCCGTTAAACAGGATTGAATCATTGAAAAAAAATCCTCTCAAAAGAAACTGCAGAGGCTGTCACAAGGTCTTCCGGCACCCTCTGCCCATCTGTCAGATACGAAATGGCAAGTCCATTTTCAAGCACCGGCCCAAGAAGTGTGGAACAGGCAAAAGTCTCATCAACCTTTGTTACCACCCAGCCGGATACAGGAAACTGGCTGTAAAAACGAATAAAACCATTTAAATCTTCTGCTTTGCTGGTCGCAGGAATAAAGGCATAGCCTGAGAGCTTCGGAGTCTTTCCAAAAAGCGTCTTCAATTCCTCAAGGTGCCTTGGATCGCGAGGACTTCTGCCTGTAGTATCCACCAAAATGAAATCAGCCGCCTGATGTTTGGCCACTATCGCTGGCATAAGCGAGATGTCCTTCACTAGCTCTATTTCAAGACCTATCAATTGGGCATATCGCCTTAGCTGATCCGTAGCTCCAAGCCTGTATGTGTCTGTAGTGACTAGCACCCCGTTCATCTTCTTCTGAAGGCGCAGCCTTGCAGCTATTTTGGCAAGGGTAGTGGTCTTGCCCACACCGGTCGGGCCTATCATGGCAAGACAAATCGGGCTTCCAGTGCGCTCTCCGGCATCAGGTGGCCTGCCTATTTTAATCTGGCTGCACAGAATGCCCTTGATTGCACCATAAATCCTTTCCATGCTCAAGACCTCGCCAGGCTCAATGGCATTGAATAACTCAAGCGTAATCGTCTGCTGCAACATCCCTTTGATTCCAGTGGAGTCAAAGACCTCTTTCAAAACATCAATCGGTGAAGAAGTGACGCTGTGCTTGCCTGGCGCATTTTTATGTTGAGGCTGATACGAGATATGGTTATGGGACGCAGCCTTGTCGTAAGCTGTTTTTCCCAGGACGGATGCAGGTTCAATGTTCTCCTGTTTCAAATGGGACAGGATAGCCCCTGCTCTGTCCATAACATCTTCCCGCTTCATGAAGTAATCCGTATCCTCAGATACGTGGGGTTTGGTCTGATTTAGGGACATCTCCTGACCTGAATGGCGTAATTTGTCAGGCTTTACAGGCTCAAATGGCTCAGGCATCTCGATAGCGGCGGCTATCTCAACCTTATTAAGGACAACGCCTGTCAAAGGATTCCTCTCCTGAACCTTTCTTGTTTGCAGTATAACAGCGTCTTCGCCCAGATCTGCCTTTACCATCTCCATTGCCTCAGGCATGCTGTCCGCTCTAAATCGCTGTATTTTCATCTCTTCTCACCTGCCAATAATCTCACAGACGCACAGAACCTGCTGATTCAATTCTAACACTTCCCCCAAGCTCTGAGTGTGAAAGCACCGTTATGTTCGGCATGAATCTGTCAACCAACTTCTTGAGATGCCTCCGGATATTGGGACTGGTAAGCATCACTGGCTGATACCCACGCGCCATCACATCATCTACAGCAATTTTGATTGCATGAACAATGCGCTGGGCAGAAGCAGGATCCAGCGTCAAAAAAGCCCCATGTTCTGTCTGTTGTATGCTTTTTCTCATCTGTTCCTCCACTGCTGAATCCAGGGTCAATACATTGAGAATTCCGCCTTCTCTCAATAGTGGTTTTACTATGGCCTTGCCGAGCTTCTGCCTCACATACTCGGCGAGTACTTCGGGGTCTTTGCTATAAGGACCATAATCTGCAAGGGTTTCGACTATCGTTAAAAGGTCGCGAATCGATACCCGTTCATGCACAAGAGCTTGAAGCACTTTTTGTACCAAACCAAGATTGCAGGCCCCAATAGCCTCTTCCACTGCTTTTGGATGGGTTTTTCCCAAGGTATCCAGCAGTTTTTGCACCTCCTGTCTTCCAAGCAATTCGTCGGCATTTTGACGTATTATCTCTGAAAGATGTGTTGCAATGACAGTCGAACTGTCCACTACAGTATATCCGGCAAGCTGAGCATCCTCCTTCAGCGCCTCTGATATCCACAGTGCAGGCATGCCAAACGCAGGTTCAGTGGTTGGGATACCCTTGACCGGTCTTTTAACGTCGCCAGCATCAATGGCAAGCAGGTGCCCGACAAGAAGCTCTCCCTTTGTAACCTCTATACCTTTTATCAAAATAGAGTAATCCCCAGGGCCAAGCTGCAGATTGTCACGCACATGAAGTGGCGGAACCATAACACCCATCTCCTGAGCGATCTGTCGTCTGATCCCGCGGATGCGCTCAAGCAAATCACCGCCCTGTGTCTCATCAAGAAGCGGTATCAGGCCATAACCCACCTCAAGTGCTATAAGATCAAGAGAGAGCAGCTTTTCCATCTCTTCCTGAGAACCTGGCGCAGGCCCTTCTGCTGCCTTCTCCTTCGCAACCTTCTCTTCCAAGGCGCGTTTTTCTTCTTTTGGCCTGATTTCCTTGTAAGCAAGGTATGCCAACCCACCAATACCTGTAGAAAGCACGAGAAAAGGGGCTGTCGGCAACCCAGGAATAAATGCGAATGCAAAGACTATAACGCTTGTCACGCCAAGCACCTCCGGATGCACTGCAAACTGCCGCATGAACTCCCTGCCCATGCTGGAGTCCGATGCCGCGCGGCTTACAAGTATGCCTGCTGATGTTGAGATGATCAGAGCAGGTATCTGGGAGACAAGTCCGTCGCCTATGGTAAGCAGTGTGTAGGTCGTAGCTGCCAGACCGACAGGCATATCCTGCTGGAATATGCCTATTATAAAACCGCCTATCACATTGATAATCATGATGATAAGCCCTGCTATAGCCTCACCCCGCACAAACTTGCTCGCACCATCCATTGCGCCATAAAACTCTGACTCTTTTGCAACCTCTTTACGGCGCAGTTTTGCCTCTGCTTCGTTAATGAGCCCTGCATTCAAGTCCGCATCAATTGCCATCTGTTTTCCTGGCATGGCATCAAGCGTGAACCTGGCAGCCACTTCCGCGATCCTGCCAGCGCCCTTGGTAATTACGACAAAATTTATTATTACAAGTATGCCAAAAACAATCGCGCCAACGACAAAATTGCCGCCAACAGCAAACTGTCCGAATCCCATAATGATCTTGCCAGCGGCATCGATCCCTTCATTGCCATGAACGAGGATCAAGCGGGTGGTGGCAATATTCAAGGAAAGCCTGAAGAGCGTGGTAATCAAGAGCAGGGATGGAAAAACAGGAAAATCCAGTGGCTTAATGATATAAAGGGACAAAAGCAGCACAAGCAGGGAGATTGTGATGTTAAATGCCAGAAAGATATCCATCAATACAGCAGGGATAGGCATTATCATGATGAGTAGCACTGCAAGCACACCCACTGCCGCAGTGAGATTTGCGTTGTCAAATCTCACTACATTCAAAATATCTCTCAATGTTCCTGCGTTAGCAGCCACTTAAAACCCCATCATCTTTTTTTCTTAAGCTTATACACATACGCCAGCACCTCAGCCACAGCCTCATACAGCTCGGTTGGTATGGCCTTTCCTATCTCAACAAGCTTATACAGACTCTGTGCCAATGGTGGATTTTCAACTACAGGCACCATTGCCTCCTTTGCGATCTCGCGGATTCTGAGAGCAACATTGTCTGTGCCCTTGGCGATAACCATCGGGGCAGACATCTTGCCAGCTTCGTATTTAAGCGCTACGGCATAATGTGTAGGGTTGGTTATGACAACATCCGCCTTGGGAACCTCGGCCATCATGCGTTTTCTGGCCATCTCCCTCTGGAGGCTCCTGACCCTGGCTTTTACCATCGGATCCCCCTCAGTCTGTTTGTATTCTTCCTTGAGCTCCTGTTTGGTCATGCGCAGATTTCTCTCAAACTCCCAGCGCTGAAACATATAATCCAGCACAGCCAGCACAATCATGGCAAGGCAGGAACGCCAGAAAATATTGAAACTCACACCACCCATGTAACTCAGAATTTGATGAGGGGACTGGGAAAGCAGAGGCAGCAAATGCCCAATCTCTTGATTTATCGTATAAAATGCCACAGAGCCAACGATCAATACCTTGGCGATGCCCTTGACGAGTTCCACGAGGGAAACAAGCGAAAAAATCCTTCCAAAACCGGCAAACGGGTCTAACTTTGAAAGCTTGAATGATATGGCTTCAAGGGAAAAAAGAGGGCCTGTCTGTAAAAAATTGGCAAAAAATGCCACAACCACAAGAACGAAAAAAAACGGCCCTACTAAAAATGCCATCTGTTTCAGGCTCAGCAGTACAAGCCAGTCCACATTTTCAAGGGAGATGGATATAGCAGCCAGATTTTCAAAATAAAAGACGAGAAGGTCATGAAACTGACGATAAAAAAAATCCGCCCCCCAAAAAAGCGTCAAAAGACCTGCAAGCAGCACTGCGACAGAGGCAAGCTCACGGCTTTTGGCAACCTGACCTTTTTTCCTGGCCTCTTCCCGTTTTCGTTGTGAGGCCTCTTCTGTCCGTTCCTGAAACCCCTCTTCTGACATGTCAATACCCTGCCATCAGTCTGATAGCCAAAGGAAAGGCGCTCAGTACTTCAGCAAGCGATCTGGAAAAAACAGGCCAGAACACCTGTAACGTCAGGCCGACAAAAAAAAGTCCAAGACCGATATTCAAGGCAAAACTGATGACAAGCAGGTTCATCTGTGGGACTGTTTTGGCAAGTATGCCGAGCGCAACCTGAGAGAAAAGAAGGATCGCCATAACAGGGGCCATAATCTTGACAGACAGCACAAAAAGCTCCTTAGAAAAATACAGCACAAGGTCAAGTAAACCCTGACCCAAAAACAATGTGCCAGGCTTCAAAACAGAAAAACTCTCGAAAATAGCGCTGATTATCAAGTGGTGGCTGTTGGTTACTAAAATCAGGCAGAGACAGGCAAGATAGAAAAGCTCTGAAAGAACCAGCGACTGTGATCCGCTGTGCGGGTCGAGGATATTCGCCATGGAAAGCCCCATTTGAAACCCCGCCATCTGGGTGGCTGCCTGCACTCCCGCCAGCACCAGACGCATCATCAGGGCAAGACAAAAACCCAGAAAAAGCTCTGAAATCACATGAAGAACAAAATTAACAGGAGAGAGGGGGAAGCTGACAGGATCAACCGGCGCCACAGGGGTAAAGACAAGGCTTATTACCATACAGAGAAGCGCTTTAACACTGACAGGAATAGACCTCCCGCTGAAAACTGGCATCAAAAAAAGCATCGCCCCCACCCTTACAAGCACAAGGGCAAATACCTTGAAGTTCTGGACAAGCCAGTCGAGGATAAAACTGTCGATCACGATGTTAGACTATTTAATATAGCGTGGGATATCCGAAAAAAGCGTTCTTGTAAAATCAAGCAGTTTGTTCATCAGAAAAGGCAGCAACAAGAGCCCTGCCAGCAGCATTGCTATGGCCTTTGGCACAAACGTGAGGCTCATCTCCTGTATCTGGGTGGCCGCCTGGAATATACTGATGACCAAGCCTACCACAAGGCCTACCACAAGGAATGGTAGGCTCAGAACAAGCGTAATTTCAATGGCATCGCGCGCCAGGGTCATTACCATTTCCTGCGTCATATTATCCTCCGGCAGGACTGAAACTCTTTACAAGAGACATGACAATCAGATTCCAGCCATCCACCAGCACAAAAAGCAAAAGCTTGAATGGCAGCGAGATAAGAATAGGCGGGAGCATCATCATACCCATGGAAAGCAGCACACTCGAAATCACCATGTCAATAATCAGAAACGGTATATAGAGTATAAAGCCGATCTCGAATGCTGTCCTGAGTTCGCTGATCATAAACGCAGGAATAAGCACATGCGTTGGCACAGCCTGCCTGTTGTCAGGCTCTGCAAGCTTTGCAAGGCGGACAAAAAGCGCAAGATCTGCCTCCCGGGTCTGGGCAAACATGAACTCACGAAAAGGTTCCTGTAGCCTTGAAAACGCCTCCTTTATGTTGATCTCCTCATGAAGATACGGCTGCACCGCTGTTTTGTTGGCATTTTCCCACACAGGCTGCATGATAAAAAAAGTCAAAAACATGGCAAGTCCCACCAGCACCTGATTTGGCGGCATCTGTTGGGTGCCGAGGGCAAGCCTCACAAAACCAAACGCCACAACAAGCCGGGTAAAGGAGGTGACCATGAGAAGCAGTGCCGGGGCCACGGAAAGCACTGTCAAAAGCGCTACGATCTCAAGGGCAGTCGCTACCTTTGCAGGCTCATCAGTGCCCTCAATGCCGATACTGACTGTTGGTACATTGACAGCGAGGGCATCGGCTGAGCAAAAACACACAGAAGCCAGCAAGCCCAAGAGGATCAACAGGCTAAGTTGTCTTTGCATCTTGTTGCCCAGCATCACCCATCAGCTCAGTGCGCTCAAGGTGCTTTGCAAAATCGCTGTCCTCAAGCGTGCCAAGATATGAAAGGCTTGAATCAGTCACCCCAAGCACAAATCTTTTTTCTCCAACCCTGACAACTGAGATGTATCTTCTGGGCATTATCATGGAGGTTGACAGTACTTCGATCAGGTTGTTGTCAGCATTTTGAAAACGTTTTACCCAATGCTTAAGCCCATAAAGCGTGAGAGCCAGAAGCCCAAGCACCATAGCGAGCGCCCCGGCAGTCTTGAACAGAAGTGCGGCATTATCCATTTATCAGGCCAGATTTCTAATGCGATCAGCAGGACTGATAATCTCTGTAAGACGTATGCCGAATTTGTCGTTTACCATGACTATCTCCCCCTTGCCCATCAGCCTTTGATTGACATAAATCTCTGCAGGCTCACCAGCCAGCTTCTCAAGAGCAACTATGGCGCCCTGGCCAAGCTGGAGCAGATCCCGGATTAGCATCCTTTTCCTGCCCACCTCCACTGAAACCTCAAGTGGAATATCCAGGATAAAATCCAGATCCGTCTTGCCATTTGAGGGCTGAGTAGCAGGTTTATGTTTGCTAAAATCATCAAAAGAGGGCTGAGTAGCCTTGGAGGCCGTGCTATAGGCTGCGCTTGCAGCCTGTCGTTGAGCCGTCGGCCTTGGAGGCTCAGGCTTTGAAGGAGGAACAGGTGAGGGTTGAGGAGGAACAGATGCAACGTCACCGAGCCCTCTGTCTTCATCCACCAATGCCTTTGCAGCAGCAGCATCGCCTGCCTGAGCTGCCTCCTGAAACGCCGCACCCCAGTCCAAATCATTATCCTGGGCCTGTGGCTGGGCCTGAGCTGGGCTTTCTGCTGCATTTTCTGCTTCTTTTTTCTGCGCCGGACTGTTTTCTTCACCCAAGCCTTCGGCGAGAAGCTTATCAAGTTCTTCCTGTGAAAGCATAACAATCGCCTCGTTAATCTTCTTCTGTTTTTAGCTTTCGCACAATCTCTACCGACCTTGAACCCTTATAAACCCCAAGCCTTCCCTCAAGTCGGGGAAGTCCTTGAATTAAAACAGGAAACAGGCTGTCGAAGTTGGTATCCAGCACAATTACATCACCCACGCCCAGCTCTTTAAGCTCTGACCCTGTGATTCTTGCCTTGCCAAGTGGCACCACCATCTCTACAGATGTATCTTTGAGGTTTCGAAGCAGACTCTTGACCCAGTCAGGATCCACCGCTTCATCCCACTGAAAGGTGCTTTGCAGTTTGGACTTAATTGTCTGCAACGTATTGAGCGGGATGCAGACTGTAAGCGATCCTTGCACCTCTTCAATCTCAAGTTTGAATTTAGACACCACAACTGCCTCGTCATTCTGGGCAATCTTGGCAAATTGCGGGTTGATTTCGCTGCGGACATAGTGAATCTTTACAGGTTGAATATTTTTCCATGCCTTCTCAAGATCAAACAACAACGCATTTATAATGCGTCTTACAAGACGCTGCTCAATGGATGTAAACTCTCTTCCCTCTACCCTTGCCTTTCCTACAGTGTTTGAGCCAAGAAAAATCTCAACAATGGTAAAAACAATTCGTGAATCCACCACAAGCAGCACATGTCCCCGCAAAGGATCAAACCTCAGGACATGAAGGTTGCTCGGCACAGGCACACGTTTCAGAAATTCCTTGAAAGGTATCACCTCGGTTGGGGCAATAGAGCTGTCCACCACCAGCCTGAGATGTGATCCCAGGGTTGCCCTGATGCTTCTGTTGAACTGATCGTTAATGGCATCAATACCCGGAAACTTGATGCGGCCAAGAAGTGTTGTGCTTTCAAAATCATACCTCTGGGCCTCTGCCGTAGTCTCAACAACAGCGGCTTCAGGCGATACAGTCGGCGCCACCTCATCCAGCCCTGTTAAAAGGGCGTCAATTTCATCCTGACTGAGTATCTGTGCCATAAAAATAATATCTACTGAACCACAAACTGCACGATATAAACATCTGATACAACGTCATGGCCAGCTATGGCGATCACACGCGAGGTGATCTCATCCTTCAGTCTGAGTTTTCCATCAGGCAGAATTACATCGTCCATCATCTTGCTGCTTGCCAGCATTATCACATCGTTTTTAATCTTGGGCAACAGTGCTGTAACTGTATTTTTTGCAGCCTCATCAGGCACCTCAAGAGCAATGGCAAACTTCAGGTAATGACGCGCCTTCGGATCCACAAGGTTCACCACAAAAGGCTCTATATCAACAATGAGAGCAGCGTGTCCCTCACCTTCCTTTTCATGCTTGTCCTTGCTGTCTTTCTTATGTTTCTTGTCCTCTTTTTTATCATGATCAGCAGTCTGGTCATGGGCGATTTCCTCCTGAAGCGCCTCATCAGATGGCTTTGCAAACATGAAATAGTAAACTCCAAAGCCTCCTCCAACCAGAAGCAGAAACGCAAGGACGCCTATAATAATAAACAGCAAAATCGGTTTCTTTTTAGCTGGCGCTTCTGCAGCTTCCTGCTGGTTTTGTTCCGCCTTTGCCATAGAATTTCCTCCTGAAAATCGATCAAATCACTTAGTCAAAACAGTTAATGCAAATAAGGTTCCAAACAAGGACAAAAAAATGTCTCATAACAATTTTTTCAAAATCCTGCTCGTAGAGGTCTCATACTGAAAGGGGATCCTGACTACTTTGCCGCCCTTTGCCTTCACGATATCCGCCCCCACTATCCTGCTTTCCTCCCAGTCAGCCCCTTTTACAAGGACATCGGGCTCAAGAAGTGAAATCAACGAAGCAGGTGTATCATCATTAAAAATCGTCACATAATCAACGCTTTTAAGGCCAAGCAGCACTGTTGCCCGTTCAACCTCAGGATTAACAGGCCGATCCTCGCCTTTGAGCCTTTTCACAGAAAAATCACTGTTCAAGCCAACCACTAAAAAGTCACCAAGCTGCCTTGCCTGCTCAAGATATCGGACATGACCTGCGTGCAGGATATCAAAGCAACCATTTGTAAAGGCCATACGTTGACCAGCAGCCTTTCTGCGCCTGACAACTGTCAAAAGTTTGTCGTATGACATCGCTTCTGATTCAGACGATAACAAGACAGGAGAGTCTGATACGGTGTTAAAGATATTGCGTACCCTTAAAACCTCCTCCATGTCAACAGCAGCGACAAAAAAACCCTCATTTGTCCCTGCATCACACAAGATTTCTCCTGAAGGAGAAATAATCCGTGAGCTGCCGCCAAAAACATGCCCTCCACAACTGCCAACTGCATTAGCAGCCACCAGAAAACACTGATTTTCTACTGCCCGCGCCTGAGACAGGACGTTAAAATGGGCAATTCTCTGCTTGGGCCACAAGGCGCTTACTGCCATCAACTTCGCCCCTTTCTGCGCAAGACTTTTGAAAAGAGCAGGAAATCTCAAGTCAAAACATATCGCAGCCCCCACGCCTACCCCTGATTCACAGCCTTTTATGCCATCTATCCAGAACACCTGCGTTTGCCTGCCTGGACTGAAAAATCTATCCTCACCCATAGGCGTAAAAAGATGCATCTTCCTGTAGGCCTCGACACTTCCCTCGGGGGTTATCAAGCACAACGAGTTGAATACCTCGCTATTTTCCCATAACGGCATCCCTCCAATAATCTTAACCCGGAGGGTCATTGCGAGTTCAACAAGCTTTTTTTGAAGCTCTGCTATATCTTTTTTAATGGATTCTCTCTGTAACGCACCAGGATCAGAGACCACGCACAATGGCCACAACTCCGGCAGTATCACCAGGTCTGCCTGTTGTCCTGCGGCCTGCCGGATATATCCAAAGGCAACAGCAGCATTTTTTGCTATATTCATTTCCTCTATACAAAATTGCACAACAGCTATTTTCAAACTTTCCACTTGCTGGCTATCTCCTTTAAGGCAGACACAAAAAAAGGTAACTATCCAGTATAATGCCAAAAACTAACGAAAACCACCGTACTGTAACTATTCAGCAGTGCCCCAGATG
>DYLC01000047.1 GCA_020722285.1 Desulfobulbus propionicus
TTCAGCAGGGTACAAGCCGGTCAATCTGCTCCCTGGCCTTTTTCCTGGATGAGATTTACGATTGCTTCAAACTCCTCCAGGGATTTGTAGCTTAGTTCTACTTTGCCCTGTGTCTGTGAGCGCGGCTTTATGGTAATCTGAATGCCTGAAGCGAGCGTGAGTTCATCGCAGAGTTTTTTTATATCAGGATCAGCATCTTTGCGGCTGACCTTCTTTTCCTCTGATATGCCTTCTCGTTTCAGTTTATTGGCAAGGGTTTCAGCCTTGCGCACAGTCAGGTCTTTATCGAGTATCTCGTTTCTCAGGTATTTTTGCAAGGCTTCGTCTGACAGAGAAAGGATCGTTCTCGCCATGCCCATGCTCAAAACACCATCCATGACGTCCTGCTGGATAAAATTGGGTAGCTTCAAAAGCCGCATGGCATTTGCTACTGATGAGCGGTCTTTGCTGACCTTCTGGGCTATCTGCTCCTGGGTCAGGCCGTATTCCTGTGCAAGACTTTGATAGGCCATGCCTTCTTCAATAGGGTTTAGCTCCTGTCTCTGGAGGTTTTCAATGAGAGCAAGCTCTATGGCCTCAGCAGGGCTTACGTCCTTTATCAAGACCGGCACATTTAGCAGACCTGCAAGCTGGGCTGCTCTCCAGCGCCTTTCACCTGCTACGATTTCATAGCCGTTTTCCACTTCTCGCACCACAATAGGTTGCAACATACCCTTTTCTCTGATGGAGTCTGTCAGCGTCTCAAGTTTGGTGGCATCTATGTTTTTTCTGGGTTGCTTGGGGTTGGGTTTGATTTTTTCTATAGGACAGTTAAAAAGACCAGGCCCTGCAATATCTTTCAGGTTAATGCTTGGAATAAGGGTGCTGAGTCCTTTTCCAAGCCCAGTTTTAGCGCTCATTTCTTTCTCCTGAGGGAGTTTTTAAAAATATACCATGTTGACCATATCCATTCAATGCGACAGTGACCTTTTGCCAAGCAGATTTTTTCTGTTTGCATCTTGACTTGCTTTTTTTAATTGATGATAACTACAACCGAAGCCAAGAAGATTCTGATTGCTATCAGGGAAGTACCAGACATTGCTATTTTTTGGGGTTTTCCATCAGACAAAATGGCATTTTTTGAAAGTTTCATAAATTTTTAGGAGGCCTTAAAGGTTATGAATTGTCTTGAACTTGTAAAGGATTTGACGTTAAAGGCAAAAAAAGCGCGTCGTGTCTGTGCAAATCTCTCAACAGAGATAAAAAATCGCATCTTACTTGACACAGCCAGGGCGCTGGATGCATCACGGGAAGAACTGAGGCGGGAAAATTCAAAAGACCTTGAATCTGCACACAAAAAGGGGATGACTAAGGCATTTCTTGACAGGCTTACACTGTCAGACAAGGTGATAGACTCCATGATAGCCGGGCTTAAAGAAGTAGCGGCGCTTGCAGATCCTGTGGGAGAGATACCTCGAATGTGGAGGCGTCCAAATGGTCTTTTAGTAGGCAGACAGAGGATACCTCTGGGTGTGGTCCTCATGATCTACGAATCCCGGCCCAATGTCACCATTGATGCAGCAGCCCTTTGTCTGAAGGCTGGCAATGCAGTGATACTGCGCGGAGGCTCGGATGCCATCCATTCCAATCTTGCGCTGGCTGCCCTGCTGCAGCAGGCTCTTGAAACAAATAATGTCCAGGCAGAACTGGTTCAGGTGGTTCCAAGCACAGAACGTGAGGTCGTAACAGGGCTTCTCAAGGAGGATGAACGCATTGACCTCGTAATCCCGCGGGGTGGGGAGGGCCTTATCAGATTCGTGGCTGAAAATTCAAGGATTCCAGTACTTAAGCATTACAAAGGGGTCTGTCATGTCTTTGTGGACAAGGACGCTGATATCGCTATGGCAAGACAAATCTGCTTTAATGCCAAGGTACAGAGACCTGGAGTGTGTAATGCAATGGAGGGTATGCTTGTACATAAGGAGGTGGCCGATGCCTTTCTACCGCCAATGGCCGGGGATTTTTCAAAGGCCGGGGTTGAGATGCGCTGTTGCCCACATAGTTTTGATATGCTTTCACAAGCTGGTTTTCAGAAGAATATAAAATTGGCAGCAGATCAGGATTGGGGCACAGAGTTTTTGGAGCTGATAATGGCTGTAAAGATTGTCCAGGATATGGACGAGGCAATGGATTACATAGCAGCTTATGGCTCGAATCACACTGAAGCCATCGTGACCCAGGATTATGAACGGGCGCGCAGGTTTATAAACGAGGTGGATGCCTCGCTGGTGCTTGTCAATGCCTCAACGCGCTTTAACGACGGCGGGCAGCTTGGGCTCGGGGCAGAGATCGGAATAAGCACCTCAAAGCTTCATGCATACGGGCCAATGGGCCTTGAAGAGCTGACTGCAACAAAGTTCATAGCCTTTGGCAATGGACAGGTACGGGAATAATAGCCGGATGTTGAAACAGAGTTCCAGCGCAGGAAAATGGGCTGAATTTTGCCTTGACATGGCCATGCTGTTTCTGGCCTTTGTCTGCGCCTACAGGCTGAAGTTTGATACAGGGGCCATCGGAGATATGGATCAGCACCTTCCTTTCTTTTATTTTGCCGCCCCTGTAGCCGGGTTTGCATTTTATCTGAACGGAATATACAGGGGTCAGGTCATTCAGATGCACATCCTTATTCTGAAAATAGCCGGCTCCCTGTTTTTTTCTGCGCTTGCAGCCGCTGCATTTCTTTTCCTTACCCATGCTACCTTTTTCAGCCGTCTGCTTTTCGGCAATTTTTTTCTGATTGCCTCCATTTTGGTGTTTTTTGAAAAGTTTCTTCTTCGAGCCCTCAAGGCCTTCTGGTTTTCCAGGGAGACGGCTGGCAAGGATGTCCTGATCATAGGAGAAGGTAAAAAGCTTGATGCGCTGCTGAAAAACCTTACTCTGACAGATGGTTACGAAAGCAGGTTTGTCAGGATAACAAAGGTTATGCCTTTTTCCCAATGTACGCCGGATCGTTTGAGGGCGATGCTGGCTGAAAATGTGGTGGATGAGGTATATCTGGCCGTTTCACGATCTGAGGCAGGCAGAGGCAGCATGAGCACCGGGGCAATATGCGAGTTTCTGGAGGAGTATGGCAAGGTGGTAAATGTGGTCATAAACCTTGACGAGGAGTTTCGTTATTCCTCCATTAATTTCACATACATTGGCGCGCTTCCTGTTCTTGTGTTCTCAGCGCAACCGGTTGATCCTGATCTGCTGCTCATAAAACGTCTTATGGATATTGCAGGGGCGTTGGCTGGAATCGTTGTCACACTGGTTTTGTTGCCGTTTATAGCTGTGGCAATAAAGATAGACAGCCCCGGATCTGTGTTTTTTGTTCAGCAAAGGATCGGACAGAATGGACGCAGGTTCAAACTTTACAAGTTCAGGACAATGAAAGAGGACGCTGATGCCATTAAAAATGAACTTGCTGCTTTAAATATGCACGAAGGCCCGATTTGCAAGTTTGAAAATGATCCCCGTATTACAAGGGCGGGGTCTTTTTTACGCAGGTACTCTTTGGACGAGTTGCCCCAATTTTTTAATGTCTTAAAGGGCGAAATGTCTCTGGTGGGAACCAGGCCTCCCACGCCTGATGAGGTCAGGCGATACAAAATCTGGCACTATCGCCGCATCAGCATGAGACCAGGCATGACAGGGCTTTGGCAGGTAAGTGGACGCAACAGAATAAAGGACTTCGACAAAATCGTGGAAATGGACATAAAATATATGTCTGAGTGGAGTTTGGCGGGAGATATTAAAATTATGCTTAAAACCCTTGTGTTGTTGTGCCAGCCGGAAAAAAGCGGGGCGGTTTAATGCTTACCAAGGCGATGACAGGCTGTGTGATCGGCATAGATGCTTTTTGTGTCCAGGTTGAGGTTGATCTAAGCCCTGGGCTGCCTGCTTTTAACATAGTAGGGCTTGCTGAGGGGCCGGTGAGAGAAAGTCGTGAACGGGTACGTTCAGCCATTAAAAACTGTGGTTATGGCTTTCCATCTCAGAAGATAACAGTGAACCTTGCGCCTGCTGACATGAAAAAAGAGGGCTCTGGCCTGGATCTGCCTATTGCTGCTGCAATTTTGGCTGCTTCAGGTGTAATTTCTCAAGAGATTTTGGACAGATTTGTGCTGATTGGCGAGCTTTCACTTGATGGTTCTGTGAAGCCAGCGAGAGGGGTCTTGCCAATGGCGCTTGCTGCCCGGACCTGGTCTGTGCATGCGCTGCTTGTGCCTGTCCAGAATGCAAAGGAGGCATCGGTTGTAAGAGGCATCAACGTGCATCCGGTTTCAAATTTGCCTGAGCTGGTGGAGTGTCTGGCTGGAAGAAGCGAGTTTTCAACTGTGGAGTTTTCAGAACAGGAGTTTTTTTATCCTGGGAATGAGGCGATATACGAAGACTTTGAGGATGTCATCGGACAGGACCAGGCAAAAAGGGCGATGGAGGTGGCCGCAGCAGGCGGGCACAATGTGCTGATGGTAGGGCCGCCTGGTTCTGGAAAAACCATGTTGGCAAAAAGGCTTCCCACTATTCTCCCACCGCTTTCCTTTGAGGAGGCGCTTGAGACTACAGCTATTTACAGCGTGGCAGGACTGCTCCCTGCAGATAGACCTATCATGACAGCAAGGCCTTTTTGCTCTCCACATCACTCCATAAGCGAGGCAGGGCTTGTGGGGGGAGGGACTATTCCAAGGCCTGGTCAGACAAGTCTTGCTCACAACGGGGTGTTGTTTCTTGATGAACTCCCGGAGTTCAGGAAGGACACCTTGGAGGCGCTTAGACAACCGCTTGAAGATGGGGTAGTGACTATTGCAAGGGCTGCTCTGACCTTGACCTTCCCAGCGCGTGCGACGCTGGTCGCAGCGCAGAATCCATGCCCTTGCGGGCATTTTGGGGACATCAGAAAGGCATGCACCTGCCAGCCTCAGCAGATTGCCAGGTACAACTCCAGGATATCAGGGCCGCTTTTAGACAGGATCGATATTCAGATAGAGGTGCCTGCTGTGCCATATCAGGAGCTTGCAGGCGCAAGGAAAGGCGCTTGTTCAGGGGATATCCGCAAGCGGGTCGTGGCTGCCAGAGCTATCCAAACTGAGAGGCTTAAGGGTTTGAAGATACACTGCAATTCCCAGATGTCATCAAGGGAGATTCGAAGGTTTTGCGAGCTGCCTTCTGAGGCAAGCCGTTTCCTTGAGTCAGCCTCAGCAAAACTTGGCTTGAGCGCAAGGGCGTATCATCGCATCCTCAAGATTGCAAGAACTATTGCAGATCTTGAGGCAAGTAAGGTAATTTCTGTGCGTCATCTGGCAGAGGCAGTGCAATATCGGAGTCTGGACAGAAAAAAGACCAGATTGATTTGAAGGAGAGGATCATGATTGACATAAAACTTTTACGTGAAAGACCAGAGCTTGTCAGGGCGTCACTTGAAGCCCGCGGTTCAAAGATTGATCTCAATGCTATTTTGGAGATTGAGACGCTTAGAAGGCAGGCGTTACAGGTGGTGGAAGAGGCGAGATCCAGGCGAAACAGCCTGTCAGATGAGATTGGAAGACTTAAAAGAGAGAAGAAGGATGCCGCAAGTCAGATGGAGGAGATGAAAGGGATTAACGAACGACTTAAACAAAACGAAGAACTGCTGAGACGGCACGAAGCGCATTTTTCTGAGGCCGCCATGGGCATCCCAAATATCATCAATGAGACTGTCCCACGAGGTGGTGATGAAAAGGATAATCTGGAGGTAAAGCGCTGGGGAGATATCCCACATTTTTCGTTTGAACCCCTTAATCACTGGGATATCGGCCAGAAACTTGGCATTCTTGATTTTGAGCGGGCAACCAAAATAGCCGGGGCGCGTTTTTGTATTTCCTATGGAGCCGGGGCGCAACTGGAGCGCGCTCTGATTAACTTTATGCTGGATCTACACACAAAAACACATGGCTACAAGGAGGTGTTGCCACCAGTCATTGTAAATGACATTTCTATGACAGGCACAGGACAGCTTCCAAAGTTTGCTGAAGACCTTTTCAGGCTTGAGGGAACGCGTTATTATCTCATTCCAACGGCTGAAGTGCCTGTCACAAACCTTCATCGGGACGAAATTCTGGATGAGGACAGCCTTACCTTGAAGTATGTGGCATACACGCCTTGTTTCAGGTCAGAGGCGGGGTCTTATGGGAAAGATACAAAGGGCATGATACGGCAGCATCAGTTTAACAAGGTAGAGCTTGTAAAGTTCAGCAGGCCAGAAAACTCCTATGACGAGCTTGAGGCTTTATTGCTGGATGCAGAGGAGGTGCTTCAGTTGTTGAGGCTGCCTTACAGGGTTGTGGCGCTTTGTTCAGGCGATCTGGGCTTTTCAGCTTCCAAAACCTATGATATTGAGGTCTGGCTGCCTGGACAGAACACCTTCAGGGAGATATCTTCCTGCTCTAATTTTGAAGATTTTCAGGCAAGGCGGGCAGGTGTGAGATACAGGACAAAAAAGGATAACAAGCTGCGCCTTGTTCATACTCTGAACGGTTCAGGGCTTGCTGTTGGAAGAACAGTTGTGGCAATTCTTGAGAACTACCAGCAGACAGACGGAAGCGTAGTGGTTCCAGAGGCCTTGAGGCCATACATGGGCGGCATGGAAAGGATTGTGGCTGCCTGAGACTGGCTAAAATGGCGTCGCAAACAGTCGCCAGATGCTGCGTCATCGGCCTGCTCATGTGCAAACAGCACACTTCGCAGGCCTCTTCCTTGCATCCGAGGCACTGCTGAATAGTTACGACGATTCTTGCTTAGCCATCGCGTATAATGACTTTTTACGAGAACATCATTTTTGAAAGTAACTAATGAGGTAGCGTTATGTGTGTTCTGAGGATATTTCTGGTATTATCGTTGCTCATGGGCATAAGCGCATGTAACACTTTGCAGGGTATAGGTAAGGACATCAAAAAGGGTGGAGAAACCCTGGAAAAGGCAGCGAGATAAGGTGTAAACTTGATTACAATTTATCGTTCAGATGTGAATCAGGTACGATCCTGCTCTGATCTTTCGGAATTGAAGGAGGGGACTTGGATCAACCTTGCTGCGCCTACACAGGAAGAGCTGGATGCGGTACAGAACAAGCTTGGCATCCTGCCTGAATTTTTGCGTTATCCTCTGGATGAAGAGGAGACGTCCCGTATTGAACGGGATGAAGGGCAGCTCCTCACTATTATCAAAATCCCTGATCCACGCCATGAAGGTGACGTCGTAAGGTATGAGACCATTCCTCTCGGCATCATCCTGCTTGAGAGGATGGTTATCACAATCTGCCTTAAAGAGACACCTTTGATCGAGGGGCTATTTCCAGCCAAGAGCGCATATCGCATCCTGGAAGACCCTGCGCGTCTGATTTTTCAGATATTCATGAAGACTGCCGCTCTGTATTTGAGGCATCTTCGCTACATTGACAGACTTACGAATGAATATGAGGCAGAGCTCCATCGTTCCATGAGAAACAAGGAGCTTTTGAAGCTTTTAAACCTTGAAAAAAGCTTGATTTACTTTAATACAGGCTTGAGGGCTAATGATCTCGTCATGGCTCGGCTTCAAAGTGGAAGGTATCTGACCATATCTGAGGATGATATCGAAATACTTGAGGATGCCCAGATTGAAAACCAGCAGGCAATTGAGATGGCAAAGATATTTTCAGACATCCTTGGTGGAATGATGGACTCCTATGCCACAATAATTTCAAACAACCTGAATATGGTCATGAAGTTTTTGGCCTCTGTAACTATCATTATCAGTATTCCAACACTTATCGCCAGCATTTATGGCATGAATGTGGCGCTTCCCATGCAAGGATCCCCTTATGCCTTTGGGATTGCCATGGGCTCTGCATTTGTGATTTCTTTGACGGCAGTGTTTGTGCTTATCAAGAAGCGTATGTTTTAGGAAAATTCAACATTTTGAAATTGTTATCTTATCATGAAAGGTAATCAATTGTCTTTGCATACACAAGACCCACTCAAGCGTGAAATTTTATTTGAAGACAATCAAATTCTGGCGCACCTGTGCGGTGAACATAGCCGCAATATCAAAAGGCTTGAGGCTGATCTTGACGCTGTGATTCGCATCAGGGGAAACAAGCTTACTATTTCAGCCCAGCAAGCAGAGGCTGATCTGGCAGAAAAAGTGCTTCAAAATTTGTATGAGCTTATTAAATCAGGGCATGCTATCGCTGTTCAGGATGTGGACACAGCGGTGAGGATGCTGAAAGAGGACAAAGACGTTGATGTAAAAGATACATTTGAGGAAGGCGGGGTAACGCTTGCCTCTGGCAAAAGAGTGATATCGCCAAAAAGCCTCAATCAACGCACTTATATGGAGGCCATCCGCAAAAATGATATTGTATTTGGCATAGGGCCAGCCGGGACTGGCAAGACCTATCTGGCCATGGCCATGGCTGTGTCAAGCCTTTTAAAGGACGAGGTGAAGCGTATCATTCTTACAAGGCCTGCTGTTGAGGCGGGCGAGAAGCTGGGGTTTTTACCCGGCGACCTGGCAGAAAAGGTCAACCCCTATCTGCGTCCGCTTTACGATGCCCTTTATGATATGATGGTCTTTGAAAAGGCGATAGGGCTTATGGAAAAACACATTATAGAGGTGGCACCCCTGGCATTTATGAGAGGAAGGACTCTAAATCAGGCATTTATAATCCTGGATGAGGCGCAGAACACAACTTCTGAACAGATGAAGATGTTTCTAACCCGGCTGGGATATAATTCTAAGGCAGTTATCACTGGAGATGTGACTCAGATTGACCTTCCTGAGAAACAATCTTCAGGTCTTGTGGAGGCAAGCCGGATACTTTGTAATATTGAGGGGATAGCCTTTATTCAATTCACAAAAAGAGACGTTGTGCGCCACAGACTTGTCAGCCACATTATAGCGGCCTACGAAGATGCGCAAAAATAAATGCAATATCACCAAGGTCTTCGGCATTCCCATGGCTATAAAGAATTGTATGGGATGCGTGGGATAAAATGATAAATCAATAAAAAAGGGCTGGTAAAAATACCAGCCCTTTTTTATTGATTAAACTGGCTGGCAGTAATCACGCCAGCCACCATAATAGACATTTTACTTCATAAACGCACCCCAGAGTTCATTGAAGAGCGGTCCTGAGTTTACAGCGCCTTCGTCAATGGCTGCATATTCACCCATGCCTTGAACCTTAACGGTAAGGTAACCGCCATTGTAGGCAAGGATTTGAGCGCCATGCGCCTCTGTATAGGCATCTTCACCATGCTTGTGCCATATTGTAGGCTTCGCACCAGTAAATGGCAGTTTGATGACCATGCTTTCAACAGTGTCATCATGAAGACCGATTTTGACTACATAGGCAGTAGCAAAGCCCTTGTTGTCTAAGTAGATGTACTCTGCCTGTGGCAGGAAGCCCATCTCTGTAACCTCAGAACGCAGGTGTTCAGGCACATAGAAATACAGCTTATCGCTCCATGGACCATTGACTACCTGTCTCACATACTCAGTTGCCTGCTCCTGCGCTGTAAGCATGCTGCCATCAATGCCTTCGATCTCACTGCCTTTAACCTTGCCTTCTGTTGCCATATAGAACAAGGTTTCGGAATGATGTTTACTGTGAGCAAGCACCTCATCCTGTCTTGCGCCAAGGAAGTTTAAGCCATTTGCCTTTACAGGTTCGATGTATGACACCTCGCCATCCACAACAAAATAGCCCTTGCCGCCGTTTGCCAGAACCATACCTGATGCCTTCATCCAAGGTACATTGGTCTTGGCTGCTGCATCAAGGTCAAACTTCAGGAAACGTCCTTCTTCCTTGAACCAAGGTGGATTCCAAGGCAGGAAGCCGAGCACCCTGTCGGTGATTCTGTGTGCGCCAGCATCTTTTTTGGCATCTCCATGACAGTCATTGCAGGACTGTGCGCCAAGGGCTTTCTTTGCAGGCTGTACACCATGTGAATCAGAGAAGTAGTGGGCTGCCATGAATATAGCAGGTTTTGGATCCTTTACACCCTCTGCCTGAAGCACCTTTACAAGCGCCTCCTGCATTGCCTTCACGTCCTCTTCCCACCAAAGCTCTGGGAACATATCACCTGTGTGGTCAAAGATAACATAGCCGCTGTCTTTGAGAATAACCTTACCCACATTTGGATTCTTTGCCCAGGTCGGGTCATTTGCAGGAATGTTTGCCAGAGTTGTTCTGTCAACTACATCCCACTGAATCGGTCTCTGGTATTCCTTGATAGCAGCATTTATCTCTCTGAGGTAGAGGACCTTTGCGCCGCCATAAGAGATATCGCTCATGTCATGATCCGGCTGAGGATTCACATCTACCCATGTCAGAATAGTGACTGGGTTTCCGATCACGATTTGAGGATAGCCGTTTCTACTGTTTGCATAGTAAAGAGAAGGATAAACCACGTTGTCAGCCCCAGACTCAAAGGTGACTGGCACGCCAAGGGATTGATCCTTCTTCAGATTGACCTGATAAAAGTATTTCCAGATGTCAAAGCTGAAATTGGTAGGCATACCGTTTACCATCTTGCCCGGATCTCCAGAGCCTGACATATTGAAGTAGTCAACCATCTGGCTCATATAATCCATAGGCACACGCCCCTTGCCATCTGAATCAATATGCTGGGCAAGCATATTGAAGTGAGGTATACCGTAGCCAGGAGATGTACCATACACAGGCGAAAGCGCATATTCAGGCGAAGGAAACGCCATTATCTTGTTGTCTCCGCCAGGAAGTACATTGTAGCCAAGGGCATTGTCAAAGTTTGAGTAGTATCCAAGCGTGTCATCAAACGCCCTGAAGCGCCATGTCTTTCTATAAGGCGTATGGCAGGTTTCACAGGCAATTGTTGCAATGTGACGTCCTGTATTTTCGCCAAACTTCTCTTCATGCTTGAAGGCAGGGTTAGGGGCATCAGAATCCTGCCCTGCAAGGTGACAGCTCTCACATGTCTTTGGCTTTGGATTATTGTCCAGCTCGTTTGCAACCATGTGAGCCGTGTCAGTGCCTTTTAAGAAGTTGTGTTTGTCTTTCAGGCTTCCGACCTCTCTCAAGTGGCATGAACCGCAACCCATTTTCTTTTTTGACATGTGAACGTCAAATCCAACTGCCTCTTCATCATTAGTAAAGTTCACGTACTGTCCGTTTTTAACCCAGTCCGAAGGCATACCAAGGTTGTAATGACGCGACATGTTCCATTCGCTGTTGCCGTGGTCTTTGGTCATGACGTGACACTGTCCGCAAACCCTCACCCACTTGTGGGAGTCAATATCATCTGTTCCGCCATACATTGGCAGATTGACAGCGCCAGAGCCAAGATCGCTTACATTGTAGTATGCCTTTGCCTGCCATTCGCCATTAGTTTTGTCAAGACGAATGTAGGTGATAGGCGAACCGTCCTGATTCAAATCCAGACCCATAAGCCCTGCTGTTGGCATGTACGAAAAGAAGGAAGGCAGATAATCATGCAGCACAGGATTGACCACGTCTTTTGGAATTGTTCCGTTGTAGAGGTCAGTCATCACCTTGGACAGATCCACATAGCCTGAGGCAGGGTCAAGATACTTCATGTCTCCATTCATAATGGAGTACATGCCGTAAACCATAGCTGTCCACTCATAGCCAACCTTGCCACTGTATGGGATGCCCTCGCCCTCAACAATCGGTGCACGGACATAGTCCCTGACAGAGGCGTTTAGGTTGTCCCAGTCTGAGTAGAACTTTCCTGTCTCATACGCCCTTAAAGGCACAGGAATAGGCAGCAACATGCCTGTGGGGGATTTTATCTTGTAGGCATAGATGAAGTCATTGAAGAACATGCCCATCATGTCATTCATGGTGGCGCTTTCAGGCATCATTCCCTTTGATTTCATATAGTTCAAAAATCCACCGAAGAGATTGCCGATTGCCTGTTGGGCATTCATCATCTTTGCCATTTCATCCGCTGAACCGTTAGGGTTGGCGCAGTATGATGCTTTTATGCCATTTTGATCCCATATCTTCATGACATTCTGCCCATAAAGCGCATAAGGCAGGGTAATGCCTGAAGCCTCGATCTGTTTGAGTCCATCAACCCACATCTGCATCATCTCGCCAACCATCTCTGTTGGCATTTGTGCAAGAGCCATCATCTTTGTTGGACGCCCCATCCTCTGAGGACTGTTTGTGTACCAGAGGGCAGAACTATTCTGAAGGCCTTCTTTAAGAGGCATGCCTAGGGAAACAGACTGTATGTTACCAGCGCTATTGACGTCAGCAAATATCATCATCCTTGGCCTGAATGGCTGCACATTGAGACCATCAGGGGATTTGAGCGCCACACTTGTCTCAGGGTCTATGTGACAAAGCATACAATCTGCCTCCATTACGCCTGATTTGTGCCAATCGTGCCTTTTAGGGGCACCAATGTCACTTATGGTCTGGGCAATGGATTTATCGCTTATAAGTGCTTTGGTTGTATCGTGGGCACCATAGGTATAAAAATCCCTGTCGTATGTATGAACAGGCTGAAGGCTTGGATCTGTATAAGGCTTTACAGAACCATCCGCCTGCACGATGCCTTCGGCAGGACCTCCACCTGCGTGACAAGAATAACAGGTCGCCATCTGATCTGGTGTGCTCTGATCAAAAAAGTATGGCTTTCCCTCTGATGTGAATGGGTCTTTAAGGCTTCCACGTTTGCTCTTAGCCGCCAACTGGCGGTAAGAGGGGGGTCACCAAGCTCCGTATTGACCTGGACTTAGCAGATGCCCATAGGCATTGGCAAGATATTTATATTTAGTGCCATCATTCTCCTCATCTGACCATGTGTCGCTTACGCCCTTGCCATCCTCTCCTGCGCCCTCCCTGAAGTGGTATGCCTTGGTGACTTCCTGATAATCGTGACAGGTACCGCAGGTCTTTTTAGGACTGTATGCAGGACCACTCATATAAACACTGCCGTTTGCAGCCGTAAAGTTATCTGATGAATTGAGCATGTCCTTGATGCGATTGCCGTTTTCATCCAGAAGAGTAACTGCTGGGTGGGCGAATGCCATCGCGGGCAGCGTAATTGCCGCTGCCATCAGGGACACTGCTAATCCCTTGACTTTTACTTTCATCCTTTACCTCCTTAGTCTATTTTTGTCTTAAAATGATATTAGTATGACACTTCATGCAGTCGTCTGTGCTGTGGCAGACGTTGCAACTTCTGAAGTTTCTTACTGCCTCTTCAGCGTGTCCGTTTTCCCTTGTCATTGCCATCCAGTTGCCCATTTTGTGGGTGATCGGCTTTTCGCTCCTGTGACAGTCTGTGCAGTAGCCAGTGCTGTGACAGGTTGCGCAAAGACGCCTGTCATGGGTTGCCTCAACGCCATGCTGGGTGGTCTTCCAGTTGGCGATGTGATCCTTTGGCATCTGGGTTTTGTGACAGTCAACACAGAAACGCTGTTGGTTTTCATGGCAATAGCTGCAATTGTTGCTGAAACGACTCTCTTTGCCATGCTTGACGTCCCAGTTCATGTGATGGCTTTCAGGCGCCTTGTCTTTGCGATACACCTGATGACATGCGCTGCATTCGTTGGGAGCGGTTGAGCCGTCATGGCAAGAATAACAATCTGTCATCTTGGGAAGCTCAAGTCCTTCGAGGCTTTTAGATTTGCCGGCGTCTTTGTGACAACCATCACATTCTACAACGCCGTCATGCACTGCGTGACTAAAGATGACGTCTTTGTAATTTTCAGCCTCTTTTGCCGTTACCGCATAGTCCTTTTTGGCGCTTTTTACAGAATGACACTTCAGGCATGCATCAGATGGTTTGTCAAGGTCAATCTCATGACATTCCTTGCACTTATCCATAGACGGCGAGCCCATTTTGTCATTTTTGCCCACAGTGTGACAGTCAGCGCAGGCAGCCCCATTGTCAACCACATGGATTGCGTGATTGAATTTGAGATCGCCCTCCTGATTACAGGCAATCAACGCAAAAGAACTTAAAGCAACTACCAATCCTGATATTAAATATCTGCGTTTTTTCATCTTTTTACCCCTCCCTTAAAATTTGATGTTAAAGGTGGCGGTCAGGGTGTTAAGACTGCTAACGCCAAACTCTTTATAATAGTCATCGCTTTCGTGCTCATACTTAAGCTCTGCCCATCTGTCCTTTGCAAGCTTGTACTTCAAAAGGCCATAGTAGTGAGAGGCTGCCTCGCCTTCCACCCTGCTGTTCACGTCCTCTTCCTTGTAGTAGAGGCCAGCGCCAACCGCCCATTTTTCGCCAAGTTCCTGCTCTAAGTCCGCAAATACAGAGCCTGATTCAGCCTCATAAATGAGATCCCTATGTTCATTCCAGATGCTGTAGCCAACAGAAAGACGTGTTCCATGAAATACCAACCAGTCCTGCATGGTAAAGCCCAATGTCCAGCGATCGAAGTCTGTGTTGTACAGGTCTTCGTTGCTGTCATTGGATAGCTGACGATTAGTGTATCGGGCAAATACGGCAAGTCCGTGCTGATGTGGTATGGGCTGATCTATAGAGACAGTGAAGTCTGTGTAGCCAAGCTCCCTGCCAAGATAAAAGCGTTTGACGTCTTCCTTGAGGTTATCTTCGATGGAATAGGTGTAGTCAAAGAGGAAGTCATCCTCAATTGCCACCTTGAAACGACGATAAACACCCAAACCAAGGGTGGTTTCAGAAAAAGGACAGGTGTAGGAAAAGTCTGCGCCAAAATCCTTTGCCTTCTCATCAATAAAGGCTGTCCGCGCGCTGGTCTTGATGTTTTCAACAGGACGCCAATAAACAGAGCCATCCCATGACATCTTTTGATAGATAACGCTGTCTAAATATAGAGCAAGCTCTTTGGATGGATGAAGCTCGGCATTGAACCCTCCAACAGTGTCCTGCTTGAGGTCTGAATACATCTGCACAATACCCCCTGCAAACGCACCCACGCTTAACCAGTCTTTCAAAACATGGTCAGCCTTTACTGATATACCGTCATAGTGAACTGTTTCAGGTCCATAGGCATACTGCCTTCCAAGCCTGACGGTAGTGTTTGGGAGCAGGTCTTTTTTTTCAGCATAGGCATAATAAATATCAAGCCTCTGCCTTTCGCTTCCTGCATCCAAATAGTCCTGAAACACAGAGCCTTCAGGCGTTCCATCCAGGTCTTTGGCGTATTTTCCCAAAAAGGAAAAGCCAATTTTCTGACCCTTCAGCTCACCATCAGCGCTCAGCAGTTCAGAGATGTCCTGGTCGTTTTTGTCATCCGGCAAACTGCCGAATGAGGCTGAATCCGACCACTGCAGCCTGTATTTTGTGGCGCTTCGCACTTCCAAGCTGCCCCAGTTGCCTTCCAGGGCAGATGCCTCGGCGATAAAGCCCAAGGACAACACGCTTAACACGCCACAGACAAATCCAGCCCTCGTTTTCCCGGGACTGAGTCCGCTGGCTTTACGCATTCCTCTCTCCTTTCTTGATAGATTTTTTGCAACTTATTGCTATTTTTACATGCTTGTTACATTGAACGTAACTATCCAGTATAATGTCGAAAACGAACAAAAACCACCGTACTGTAACTATTCAGCAGTGCCCCAGATGCAAG